>NZ_JBDFPP010000019.1:0-85688 GCF_039672635.1 Pseudomonas sp. P39-UII1 | reverse complement strand
GGCCCCCAAGCTGCACCCAAACACTCGAAGGACTTTTCAGGTGCGATGCCCCATGCCTGGAGGCATTGAAAAATGCCGTGTGGCTACTTCCTCAGAGAAGTTGTCTGCTGCCATAGAATCTCCCACATTTGTTGCAACGTGCCGTTTCAGTGAGGCCATGGTTGTCAGCCTTGGCGCACGACTAAAGGCTTGCGGGGCGGCCTTAGCGCCAGCCGATCTTTTTCGTCGTACTGACAAGGCTGACGACTATGGCCTCACAGGCCATGGCACGTTGCAACAAATGTGGGAGCGGGCTTGCCCCGCGAAGCGCCGCGCGGGCGGCGCTCGATCTCATAGGCGCCTTAACTTCTGTGGCGAGCCCCTGGTAACCCTCACCCAATCAACAGACAGACACATCCCCCAGCCGTCCCATTCACCTACGCAGCTGAGCGCAATAATCCTGCGCCGGCGTCGCCGCCGTGTACCACACATAATCCGCCATCCCCGCCTCGACCTCCTCCCCCACCTCGGCCAACAGCAGCACTTTGCTTTCCCCTTTCGCGCCCAGGTCGGCCAGATGCAACGGCACACCCAAATCCTTGCGGGCGTGATACGCCCCGGTAAGCAACAACGCCGGCTCCGGCGCGGCCAGCAGCCGCTCGGCGATACGCCGGTCACGCTGTTGCTGCACGGCCAACATCGCCGGCAACTGGCTTTCGGGCAGTAAATTGCAGTGCCCTGCCCTGACCTGCTCGAGCAACGCCGCCTTCACCGTGGGGGCGTTGGACTGCGCGCCTTGCAAGGCGGTCGGCTGGCGATAGGCTTGGCGCATCTCGCCAAGTGACAAATTGGCGGCCAGAAGCGGCACATGGCTGCTTAACGCTTCACGCACGATTGGCCCGTATAGCTGCCAGTCCCACCCCTCCTGCCAGCCCAGCGCCTTGGGCAGGTCATTCGGTAGTTGTGCCAAGTCTTCGACGGCATCCACCCGTGCCTGCTGCTCCGGTTGCAGCATCTCCAGCAGCAGGCTGCCCTGCGTACGCTGGGCCTGCAGTGCCCGCATCAGCCACAGTTGCAAAGCGTGATGATCGGGGTTGTCGTGTTTTTCCCCCACCAGCACGCGCGGCACCGCCGCCAATTGCCGCACCAGCTGTGCGGGGGTAATCACCTGGCCGCTGGCCAGATCGTGGATTTGCCCCAGTGCCGCGTCGTCACGCCCTTCGCTGCTCTGCCAGGCGGGCAACGCCGGCAGGCTGGCCTGACAGCCCCCCAGCACCAATACCAGGCACAGCGACAAACCCGACAGTAATGGACGCCGCATCGGCAATGCCTCCTAACGCGTGATGATCAGCGGGTGGCCGCGCTCCGGGTGGGCCTGTACCAGCACGTCAATGCCAAATACCGCCTTCAACGCTTCGGGGGTCAGCACCTGCTCGGGTACTGCGACGGCATGACAACGGCCCTGTTCGAGCAGCAGGATACGATCACAGTAGCGCGCCGCCAGGTTCAGGTCATGCAGGATCACCAAAACGGCGGCGCCGCGATCGGCAAAACTGCGTACAGCCTGCAAGGTGGTGTGCTGGTGCAATGGGTCGAGCATCGAGGTCGGCTCGTCAAGCAGCAGGGTGGTGCCCTCCTCGCCCGGCCATAGCTGGGCCAGTACGCGCGCCAGGTGCACACGCTGCCGCTCACCACCCGACAACGCCAGGTAACTGCGGCCCAGCAAGTGCCAGGCATCGGCGGCACGCAGCGCTTCCTCGACGATCTGGGCATCACGCAGCTGGCCACTGTCATGGGGCATGCGCCCCATGCCCACCACTTCTTCGACCTTGAACGAAAACCCCAGGCTGGACACCTGCGGCAACACCGCCAGCCGCCTGGCCCGCTCCTGCCCGGCCCAGTTGGCCAAAGGCCGGCCTTGCAAGGTGACGCGCCCGTGGCCAGGCAGCAGTTCGCCACACAGCACGCCCAGCAGGCTGCTCTTGCCGGCGCCATTGGGGCCGAGCACGCCCAGCACCTGCCCCGGCTGCAGCTGCAGGTGGATGTCACGCAGTACTTCATTGCTCCCGCGCCGCAGGTGCAGGCCTTCGACTTGCAACATCAGTTGCGCCCCCGAATCAGCAGAACCAGGAAAAACGGTGCACCGATAAACGCCGTAACGATACCGATCGGCAGTTCGGCAGGTGCCAGCGCCAAGCGCGCCACCAGGTCGGCCAGGAGCATCAGCACGCCGCCGGCCAGCAACGATGCAGGCAGGACTACGCGATGGTCCGGCCCGGCCAGCAAACGCACCAGGTGCGGCACCACCAGGCCGATGAAGCCGATCAGCCCCGCCGCCGCTACTGCCGCCCCCACCCCTAGCGCGGTGCAGAACACCAGTTCGCGCTTGAGCCGCTCCACTTCGATGCCCAGGTGCCGCGCCTCGGACTCGCCCAGCAGCAAGGCATTCAGCGCCCGTGCCCGGCGCGGCAGCCACAGCGCCACGCCCGCGGCCACCAGCAACAGCGGCCATAACCGGTCGTAGCTGGCACCATTGAGGCTGCCCAGGTTCCAGAAGGTCAGTGTGCGCAATGTGGCGTCATCCGCCAGATAGGAAAACAGGCCCACCGCCGCGCCGCCCAGCGCGGTCATCGCCACCCCGGCCAGCAACATGGTGGCAACGTTGGTCTGCCCGTCGCGACGGCCCAGGCGATAGACCAACGCGGTCACGCCAAGCCCACCGACAAAGGCACACAGCGACAACAGGTAAGGCGCAAGCGCTTCCGGCATGCCGCCGAACCAACTGCCGCCAACAATCGCCACCGCCGCGCCCATCGCCGCCCCGGCGGAAACCCCAACCAGCCCGGGGTCGGCCAGCGGGTTGCGAAACAGCCCCTGCATGGCCACCCCGGACAGCGCCAGCACCGCGCCAACCGCCAGCCCCAGCAATGTACGGGGCAGGCGAATCTGGCCGAGGATCATTTCCGCCTGCTGCAGGCCGTCGCCCGCGATGGGCAGCCCCAGCAACCGCAGGCCAGCGCGCAAGGTATCGAACAGGGGCAGGCTGACCGGGCCCAGGGCAAGTGATAGCCAGACCGCCAAGAGGCACAGCAGGCTCAGGCAGATGATCAGCGTACGCGGTTGAACTCGCTGCTTCATTGGGTGAGGCTGACCTTTGCCGTTGGGTAGAAGGCCGCCGCCAAATCCTGCAGCGCCATCGGCAAGCGAGGGCCCAGGCCACCGACCAGCAGCGTCGGGTCAAGTGACACCAGGCGTTTATCATGGGCCGCACGGGAGGCAGCCAAGGCCGGGTTTTCCTTGAGCAAAGCCTGCAACGCCTGGTCGCCGACCAGAGCACGGTCAGAGAACACCACCACATCCGGGTCCAGCGCGGCCAATGCCTCATTGGAGAAATTCTTGTAGCCCTGGTGCTCGGCCAAATTGCGCGCCCCGGCCTGGCGCAGCAGCCAGTCACCCGCAGTGCCCTGCCCGGCAATCAGCGGTTTGGCCCCAGCATGGCCCACCAGCAAAAGCACGCCCGGCGCTTTGTGGCTCGCCTGGGCCTGCTTGACCTGCACCTGCAATGCCTCAAGCTGCTGGTGATAACCCGCAGCGAGTTGCGCAGCCTTCTGTTCGGCACCCAGCAGCGTCCCCAGCTGTTTGAGGTTGGCATCGACGGCCGCGAGATCAGCCTTGCTGGACAGCAATTCCACGCGAACACCGGCTTTGCGGATCTGTGCCAGCACCGGGGGCGGGCCCATTTCTTCGGTGCCTACCAGCAAATCCGGGCGCAGGCTGAGAATGCCCTCGGACGACAATTGTCGCTGATAACCGATGCTTGGCAGCGCCTTCAACGACTCAGGGTGCTGGCTGGTGGTATCCACCCCCACCAGGCGCGGCTCGCCGCCCAGCGCACTGATCCACTCGCTCAAGGCGCCGCCAGCGCTGACCCAACGCTGCGGCAGGTCAGCGGCCAGGGCCTGGGTGGAAGCAACAAGCGCTGCGCACAAGGCGAGCAAGGCAGCAGGACGACGCATCATCGGATTCCTTCTGGAGGCGAGCCACACGCCTTGTGGCGAACGGCGGAACTGCGCACCATAGACAGCCGGGCGCAGCAAATGCAGGCAATTTGATAATTATTCGCATTGACGCGTCAAGCCATCACTTTGTTTCGAGAGTCGTCCCTGCAATGCACTTCCTTTGTATTTCTTCGGCACTGGCCGAAGGCCACAGCCGCGCCTTCAGCGTAGCTGGCAGCGAACTGTTCGGCGTGCGTCGCCAGGGCCAGGTGCACCTATACCGCAACCGCTGCCCGCACCGGGGTATCCCGTTGAACTGGCAGGGGGAGGCGTTTCTCGACGACAGCGCCAGCCTGATCCACTGCGCCCATCACGGCGCATTGTTCCTGATCGAAAGCGGCGAATGCGTGGCCGGCCCGTGCGAAGGGGAAGCGTTGCAGGCCCTGGACTGCCTGGAAGACAGCCAGGGCATCTGGCTCAAGGGATGAGCAGCACCGGTAGCGGGCGGTCGATGACGATGTGCTCGGCGTCCAGCCGCGCGCCGTAGGCCAACACCTCTACCCCATCCGCCACTGCGGCGCGCAGTGCTTTGGCATAGGCTGCATCAATTTCCTCCGCGGGCCGTACCGCCTCGATACCGGTGAGGTTGACGCAGTACAGCTGCACAGCGCGAATACCTTGCCGGGCCAGCGCTGCCAGCTCGCGCAGGTGTTTGGCACCGCGCTGGGTGACAGCATCCGGGAAGGCCGCCACGGCCGTATCCGGGTAGCCCAGGGTCACGCTTTTCACCTCGACGTAGGCCGGCCCGTCTGCAAATTCCAGGCGAAAGTCGATGCGGCTACCTTCTTCGCCGTAGGCCACTTCACGCTTGAGCGCGGTGAAGCCCGCCAGCTCGCGGATCACCCCGGCGCGCAGCGCCTCTTCGACCAACGCGTTGGCCCGGCCGGTGTTGATGCACGCCAGCCGGCCCTGGGGCGTCTCACTGATTTCCCAGGTGCCGGGCAGCTTGCGCTTGGGGTCGTTGGATCGGCTGAACCATACCTGCCCACCTTCGCGCATGCAGTTGAGCATGGAGCCGGTGTTGGGGCAGTGGATGGTCAGCTGCTCGCCGCTGGACAGTTCGATATCGGCCAGAAACCGCTTGTAGCGGCGCAGCAGGCGCCCCTGTTCGAGTAAAGGAAAGAACATCATCTAGGCCTTCCAGCTCCGCAGACCACGGGCGATGCGCTGCACCGCTTCCTCCAGGCGCGGCAGGCTCTGGGTGTAGGCAAAGCGCACATGATGGCCGGCCAGGTGGCGGCCGAAGTCCAGGCCCGGCGTGAAGGCCAGGTGTTCGGTTTCCAGAAAGTGCCGGCAGAACGCGAAGGCATCGCCGCCGAAGGCGCTGATGTCGGCATATAGATAGAACGCGCCCTGCGGCTCGACGGCAATACGGAAACCCAGTTCGCGCAGGGCGGGAAGCAGGTAGTCTCGGCGGCGGGCAAACTCGGCCCGGCGCGCTTCGAAAATCGCCAGGGTTTCTGGCTGGAAACACGCCAGGGCCGCGTACTGGGCCATGCTCGGTGCACTGATATAGAGGTTTTGCGCGAGCTTCTCCAAGTCGGCTACGGCATCAGGCGGGGCGACCAGCCAGCCCAGGCGCCAGCCGGTCATGCCGAAATACTTGGAAAAACTATTAAGGACGAAGGCCGAATCGTCCACCTCGAGGACGCTCGGCGCATCCATGCCGTAGGTCAGCCCGTGGTAGATCTCGTCTACCACCAAGTGGCCGTTGTGCGCACGGGTAGCCTTGGACAGGCTCGCCAGTTCGTCACGATCGAGCACTGTGCCGGTCGGGTTGGCAGGCGACGCGACCAAGGCACCTACGGTGTCCTGGTCCCAGTGACGGTCAACCAGATCGGCGGTCAGCTGGTAGTTCACTTCAGGGCCCACCGGTACCAGCTGCGCACCGCCCTCGACCAGGCGCAGGAAGTGGCGGTTGCACGGGTAACCCGGGTCTGCCAACAGCCAGTGCTTGCCTGGGTCGACCAGCAGGCTGCTGGCCAGCAGCAGTGCACCAGAGCCGCCCGGGGTGATCAGGATACGTTCAGGGTCGACCGTCACGCCATACCGCTGGCCATAGAAGCCGGCGATTGCCTCGCGCAAGGCCGGCAGGCCCCGTGCGGCGGTGTAACGGGTATGTCCGGCAGCCAACGCGGCTTGGCCGGCCTCGACGATTGGTGCGGCGGTGGTGAAGTCCGGCTCGCCGATTTCCAGGTGGATCACGTCGTGGCCGGCCGCCTGCAGCTCGTTGGCCCGTGCCAGCAACGCCATGACGTGAAAGGGTTCGATGGCGCGGCTGCGCGCACTGTAGGGGTGGGCCATGACCTTCTCTCAATTGGGTCTAAACTGGTGATTCTACCTTCGCACGGCACCGAACGTACGCCGCATGGCGCTGTCAACACGTAGGATCGGGCGGGCTAGCGCACCCCCGATCTATCTGGTAAGTTCGGCGGCTCGCAGTCGCAGGGCCGGCGGGTGCCGGAGATGGAGCATCCTGCGCATTGGATCAGATGAGTAAGAGGCGGTCTATTCATGTCCACCGTAGAAAAGCAGAAAACCAATCAGACCATGTACGGTGTAGAGCCCTATAAAGAGACCAAGGGCGAAGAGTACATGGGCGAGCCCATGCGCAAGCATTTCATCAAGCTTCTGGGGGCCTGGAAGCTCGAGCTGATGACGAGCGTGGACCAGACCGTAACGCATATGAAGGACGAAGCGGCCAACTTCCCCGACCCGGCTGACCGCGCCAGCCAGGAAGAGGAATTCGCCCTCGAGCTGCGCAACCGCGATCGCGAGCGCAAGCTGATCAAGAAAATCGACAAGACCCTGCAGAAGATCCAGGACGAAGAGTACGGCTGGTGCGATTCCTGTGGCATCGAGATCGGCCTGCGTCGCCTGGAAGCACGCCCCACCGCGGACCTGTGCTTCGACTGCAAGGAAATCGCCGAGAAAAAGGAAAAGACAGTCGGCAAAGGCTGATCCTTCTCTCCTCCGAACGGGGCGCATCATGCGCCCCGTTTCATTTTCAGACACACCACTGCCCATGAACGACTCGCGCTACATCGGACGCTTCGCCCCCACCCCCAGCGGTTTCCTGCACTTCGGCTCGCTGGTCGCCGCCCTCGCCTCCTGGCTCGACGCCCGCGCGGTCAATGGCCGCTGGTTGCTGCGCATGGAAGACACCGACCCGCCCCGGGAAATGCCCGGTGCCCGCGATGCCATCCTGCAAACCCTGGAACGCTACGGGCTGGAATGGGATGGCGAGGTGGTGTTCCAGAGCCAGCGCCACGACGCTTACGGCGAGGTGGTAGACCGCCTGTTCAACATGGGCCTGGCCTACGCCTGCACCTGTTCGCGCAAGCAGCTGGAAGGCTACAACGGCATCTACCCAGGTTTTTGCCGCAACGCCGGGCATGCGCGCGAAGGCGCCGCAATCCGCCTGCGGGTGCCTGAGCTGATCTACCGCTTCAACGACCGCGTGCAAGGTGCTTACGAACAGCATCTGGGGCGGGAAGTGGGCGACTTCGTGATCCAGCGCCGTGACGGGCTCTATGCGTACCAGTTGGCAGTGGTACTGGACGACGCCTGGCAAGGTGTTACCGATATCGTGCGCGGGGCCGACCTGCTCGACAACACGCCGCGCCAGCTGTACCTGCAGGAGTTGCTGGGCTTCGCCCAACCGCGGTACCTGCACATACCGCTGATCGTCCAGCCAGATGGGCACAAACTGGGCAAGTCGTACCGTTCGCCGCCGCTTGAGGTTGATCAGGCAACGCCGTTGCTGTTGCGGGCGTTGCGCGCATTGGGCCAGGAAACTGACCCTCGGCTGCTGGCGGCGACGCCGGCTGAAGTACTGGCAACAGCACGGCAAAAGTGGCGGCCGGAGGCGATTGCGAAACGCACGACGGTGCCTGAGGCTGATCTGTACTGAGGTATCACCGGCCTCATCGCGGGTGAACCCGCTCCTACAGGTTACGGCGGTGTACCTTGAGGCTGCGGCGCCACAAAAACAAAAGCCCAATAATTTCAAACCCTTGGCTAACCCTGTCGATTCCCGCTAGCATCGGCCCCGCCATTTGCACCAATAATAAGTCCAAGCCCGCAGCGCCCAACCATCGAGGCCAGCATGTACATCTATCGTTTGGTCCTGCTTCTGGTCGTGGGGATCTACCTGTTCTCCCCGGCCATCATGGACTGGTGGATCGAACCGACCGGAGCCTGGTACCGCCCCTACCTGCTCTGGCTGATCCTGATCGTCGTCACCTTCATCCTGCAGAGCCAACGAGATGCCGATGAGCTTTAGCCTGACCCAGATGATCCTGATCAGCGCCGCGTACCTGATGGTGCTGTTCGGCGTGGCCTGGATCAGCGAGCGCGGGCTGATCCCCCGCTCGATCATTCGCCACCCGCTGACCTACACCCTGTCGCTCGGCGTCTACGCCAGCGCCTGGGCCTTCTACGGCTCGGTGGGCCTGGCCTATCAATATGGCTACGGCTTCCTTGCCTGTTACCTGGGGGTGTCGGGGGCCTTCCTGCTGGCGCCGGTATTGCTCTACCCGATTCTCAAGATCACCCGCACCTACCAGCTGTCGTCACTCGCCGACCTGCTGGCCTTCCGCTTCCGCAGTACCTGGGCCGGCGCACTGACCACCATCTTCATGCTGATCGGCGTGCTGCCCTTGCTGGCCCTGCAGATTCAAGCGGTGGCCGACTCGATCAGCATCCTCACCGGCGAACCGGTCAAGGCCCGGGTGGCCTTCGCCTTCTGTACGCTGATCATCCTGTTCACTATCTTCTTCGGCTCACGCCACATCGCCACGCGCGAGAAGCATGAAGGCCTGGTGTTCGCCATCGCCTTCGAGTCGGTGATCAAGCTGGTGTCCCTCGGCGGCGTTGGCCTGTACGCCCTGTACGGGGTGTTCGGCGGCCCCCACGGGCTGGAAGTGTGGCTGCTGCAGAACCAGACCGCCCTGGCGGCGCTGCACACCCCGTTGCAGGAGGGCCCTTGGCGCACCCTGTTGCTGGTGTTCTTCGCCTCGGCCATCGTCATGCCGCACATGTACCACATGGCCTTTACCGAAAACCTCAACCCACGCTCGCTGGTCAGCGCCAGTTGGGGCCTGCCGCTATTCCTGCTGCTGATGAGCCTGGCCGTGCCACTGGTGCTCTGGGCCGGCCTGCGGCTGGGCGCCAGCACCAACCCCGAGTACTTCACCCTGGGGCTGGGCATCGCCGCCAACAACGAGGCCTTGGCATTGCTGGCCTACGTTGGGGGGCTGTCGGCTGCCAGCGGGCTGATCATCGTCACCACCCTGGCGCTGTCCGGCATGGCGCTCAACCATCTGGTACTGCCGCTGTACCAGCCACCGGCCGAAGGCAACATCTACCGCTGGTTGAAATGGACCCGCCGCGCACTGATCGTCGCCATCATCACCGCCGGCTTCATGTTCTACCTGACCCAGAACAACCACCAGAGCCTGGCCAACCTGGGTATCGTCGCCTTCGTCGCCACCCTGCAATTCCTGCCTGGCGTGCTGTCGGTACTGTACTGGCCCACCGCAAACCGCCGCGGCTTCATCGCCGGCCTGCTGGCCGGGATGCTGGTGTGGATGGTGACCATGCTGCTGCCGCTGTTGGGCAACCTGCAGGGCTTCTATATTCCGCTGCTGGACATGATCTATGTGCTGGACGACACCAGTTGGCACATGGCGGCGATCGCCTCGCTGGCCGCCAACGTGCTGTTGTTCACACTGATTTCGTTGTTCACCAATGCCAGCAGCGAAGAAGTCAGCGCCGCTGAGGCGTGCGCCGTGGACAACGTGCGCCGCCCACAGCGCCGCGAACTGCATGCCGCCTCGCCGCAGGAGTTCGCCACCCAGCTGGCCAAGCCATTGGGCGCCAAGGCCGCACAGAAGGAGGTGGAACAGGCGCTGCGTGACCTGTACCTGCCGTTCGACGAGCGTCGCCCGTACGCCTTGCGCCGCCTGCGCGACCGCATCGAGGCCAACCTCTCGGGCCTGATGGGCCCAAGTGTCGCGCAGGACATGGTCGAGACCTTCCTGCCGTACAAGTCCGGTAACGAAAATTACGTGACCGAAGACATCCACTTCATCGAAAGCCGCCTGGAAGACTACCACTCGCGCCTCACGGGCCTGGCTGCCGAGCTCGATGCCCTGCGCCGCTACCACCGCCAGACCCTGCAGGAGCTGCCCATGGGCGTCTGCTCGCTGGCCAAGGACCAGGAAATCCTGATGTGGAACAAGGCCATGGAAGAGTTGACCGGCATCGCCGCCAAGCACGTGGTCGGCTCACGCCTGGTGACCATCGGTGAGCCTTGGCGCGGCTTGCTGCAGGGCTTCATCGATGTGCCCGACGAGCACTTGCACAAGCAACGCCTGGCACTGGATGGCCAACCGCGCTGGCTGAACCTGCACAAGGCGGCCATCGACGAACCGCTGGCGCCGGGCAACAGCGGCCTGGTGCTGCTGGTCGAAGACCTTACCGAAACCCAGGCCCTCGAAGACAAACTGGTGCACTCCGAACGCCTGGCCAGCATTGGCCGCCTGGCCGCAGGGGTGGCCCACGAGATCGGCAACCCGATCACCGGCATTGCCTGCCTGGCGCAGAACCTGCGCGAAGAGCGCGAAGGCGATGGCGAGATCACCGAGCTGTCGAGCCAGATCCTCGAACAGACCAAACGGGTTTCGCGCATCGTCCAGTCGCTGATGAGCTTCGCCCACGCTGGCGGCAGCCACCAGAACAGCGAAGAGCCGGTATGCCTGGCCGAAGTGGCGCAGGATGCCATCGGTCTGCTGGCGTTGAACCGGCGCAATTTCGAAGTACAGTTCTTCAACCTCTGCGACCCCGACCATTGGGCCGAGGGGGACCCGCAGCGCCTGGCCCAGGTATTGATCAACCTGCTCTCCAACGCCCGCGATGCCTCGCCGCCCGGCAGCGCCGTGCGCGTACGCAGCGATGTCAGCGAGCACACCGTCGACCTGATCGTCGAAGACGAGGGCAGCGGTATTCCGAAAAGCATCATGGACCGCCTGTTCGAACCCTTCTTCACCACCAAGGACCCAGGCGAAGGAACCGGACTGGGGCTCGCTCTGGTCTATTCCATCGTGGAAGAGCATTATGGGCAAATCACCATCGACAGCCCTGCCGACATCGAACGGCAACGTGGCACACGGATCCGCGTGACCCTGCCCCGGCATGTCGTAGCGACGTCCCCTGAAATTCGAGACCGTCGAGAGAATTGAATCAATGCCGCACATTCTGATCGTCGAAGACGAAACCATCATCCGCTCGGCCTTGCGTCGTCTGCTCGAGCGGAACCAGTACCAGGTCAGCGAAGCCGGCTCGGTGCAGGAAGCCCAGGAACGCTTCAGCATTGCGACCTTCGACCTGATCGTCAGTGACCTGCGCCTGCCCGGCGCGCCAGGCACCGAGCTGATCAAGCTCGGCCAGGGCACTCCAGTGCTGATCATGACCAGTTACGCCAGCCTGCGCTCGGCGGTGGACTCGATGAAAATGGGCGCGGTGGACTATATCGCCAAGCCTTTCGACCACGACGAGATGCTTCAGGCGGTCGCGCGCATTCTGCGCGACCGGCAGAACGCTCCGGCGCCAGCCCCGGTTGCCGAGGCCCGTGGCAACGGCAAGGCCGCGCCTGCTGAAAAAGCAAGCCCGGCGTCGGCCAATGGCGAGATCGGCATCATCGGTTCGTGCCCCCCCATGCAGGACATGTACAGCAAGATCCGCAAGGTGGCGCCTACCGACTCCAATGTGCTGATCCAGGGTGAGTCCGGCACCGGTAAAGAGCTGGTCGCCCGCGCCCTGCACAACCTGTCGCGGCGCGCCAAGGCACCGATGATCTCGGTGAACTGCGCGGCCATTCCCGAAACCCTGATCGAGTCGGAGCTGTTCGGCCACGAAAAAGGCGCGTTCACCGGCGCCAGCGCCGGGCGGGCAGGCCTGGTGGAGGCCGCGGACGGCGGCACGCTGTTCCTCGACGAAATCGGCGAACTGCCACTGGAAGCCCAGGCCCGTCTGCTACGGGTGCTGCAGGAAGGCGAGATTCGCCGGGTCGGTTCGGTACAGTCGCAAAAGGTCGATGTGCGCCTGATTGCCGCGACCCACCGTGACCTGAAGAACCTGGCCAAAGCTGGGCAGTTCCGCGAAGACCTTTATTACCGCCTGCATGTGATCGCCCTGAAGTTGCCAGCCCTGCGCGAGCGTGGCAGTGACGTCAACGAGATCGCCAGTGCCTTCCTCGCCCGCCAGAGCGCACGCATCGGCCGTGACGATCTGCACTTCTCGGCCGAGGCGGAGCAAGCCATTCGTCATTACAGCTGGCCTGGTAACGTGCGCGAACTGGAGAACGCAGTGGAGCGTGCGGTGATTCTGAGCGAGAGCGCAGAGATTTCCGCCGAGCTGCTGGGCATCGATATCGAACTGGGCGACCTCGACGATGACGACCTGCTCGACACCGCCCTGATCGCGGCTGGCGCCGGTGCCAATAACGCCAGCCATGAGCCGACCGAGGACCTGTCGCTTGAAGATTACTTCCAGCACTTCGTGCTCGAGCACCAGGACCACATGACCGAAACCGAGCTGGCCCGCAAACTGGGTGTCAGCCGCAAATGCCTGTGGGAGCGCCGCCAGCGCCTGGGCATCCCACGGCGCAAGAGCAACGCCACGAGCGAGTGATTCATCTGTGGCCCCGCAGGCGTCGCCGTTACCCGACGATGCCTGCGGGGCATCACGCTTCCCCGGTAACACATCAGTTCCCGCAAAAATCTGTTACCCACCCTTCCCCGACGTAACAGTCCCGAGGCATACGGTAACGAAATCCTTCGGATTTCCACCGTCCCGTTTTCGCCAAATCCGCTCGAACCCCTGATTTCATTGGGTTTCGCAAAGTTGGCACGCCATCTGCTATATCCTTAGTACAAGAACAATAACAAGCACTGCAACTCAGAATAAGAACAAGACGAAACGGCTCACGCACAATAAAAACAAGACGGCGGAGGCGCAGCTAACTGATTCTTTTGGAGAGGATGCGTGTTTGGGGCTTGCCCCACGACCAGGCAGAGAACAACAAAAACTGCACTAAAAAGCAGCGCCTGAACTGGTTGGATCGAAAGGTCAACGTGACATCAGCGGCCAAAGCAATCCGTTTGCTCTTAACCCCTGGATTGGGGGTCGTCCACAAGCTTTGAGATTTGTGGGCAGGGCACTCAACAAAAACAAGAAGCCCGGCAAAAAAACAATAAGAGCACGCAACGACTTCTTGGGGAGCTTAGGCTCCCCTTGTCGTTTCTCCCTTCTGGCAGACCACCCTGCTACCGCCTACACCATTCCCCGAGTAAATGCTAGAATCCCCGCCCATCATGCGGCCATTCTCCTATTCTTGGCCGAACATTCCTTCACACAGTGCATCCCATGCTGAAGAAGCTGTTCCAGTCTTTCCGCCCTCCCGTAGCGGGCCAGCACCACAAGCGCACCACGCCTGAGGTGATCAACAAGAGCCAACATTCGCTGCAGCGCCACCAGTTCAGCCGCCATGCGGTGAACATCGTCGAGCGCCTGCAGAGCGCGGGCTATCAGGCCTACCTGGTCGGTGGCTGCGTCCGCGACCTGCTCCTGGGCATCACGCCCAAGGACTTCGACGTCGCCACCAGCGCCACCCCCGAACAGGTCCGTGCCGAGTTCCGCAATGCCCGCATCATTGGCCGCCGCTTCAAGCTGGTCCACGTGCATTTCGGCCGCGAGATCATCGAAGTCGCCACCTTCCGCGCCCACCACTCTGACGACGACCAGGGCGACAGCCACCGTTCGTCGCACAATGCCAGTGGTCGCATCCTGCGTGACAACGTGTACGGCAGCCTGGAAGAGGACGCGCAACGCCGCGACTTCACCATCAATGCCCTGTACTACGACCCGGTCAGCGAGCGCATTCTCGATTACGCCAACGGCGTGCACGACATCCGCAACCGCCTGTTGCGCCTGATCGGCGACCCGACCCACCGCTACCAGGAAGACCCGGTGCGCATGCTGCGCGCCGTGCGGTTCGCGGCCAAACTCGACTTCGGTATCGAGAAGCACACCTTCCAGCCGATCCGCGGCCTGGCCCCGTTGCTGCGCGAAATCCCGCCAGCGCGGCTGTTCGAGGAATGCCTCAAGCTGTTCCTCAGCGGCCAGGGCGCCATGGCCTTCGAGATGCTGGTCGACCTGGAGCTGTTCGAACCGTTGTTCCCTGCCAGTGCACAGGCCTTGGACGAACGCCCGACCTACACCCACACCCTGATCAGCCAGGCGCTGAACAATACCGACCTGCGCGTCAAGCAAGGCAAGCCGGTGACCCCGGCCTTCCTGTTCGCCGCGCTGCTGTGGCCAGCCCTGCCAAGCCGTGTGCTGCACCTGCAGAACCAAGGCGTGCCGCCGATCCCGGCAATGAACGGTGCAGCTCACGACCTGATCGCCGAGCAGTGCGCGCGCATCGCCATTCCGAAGCGTTTCACCCTGCCAATCCGCGAAATCTGGGACATGCAGGAGCGCCTGCCGCGCCGCAGCGGCAAACGCGCCGACATGCTGCTCGACAACCCGCGCTTCCGCGCCGGCTACGACTTCCTGTTGCTGCGCGAAAGTGCTGGCGAAGAAACCGATGACCTCGGCCAGTGGTGGACCGACTACCAGGATGCCAACGAAAGCCAGCGCCGCGAGATGATCCGCGAGCTTGGCAGCCGTGATGAAGGCACCGGTGCTGGCCCGCGCAAGCGCAAACGCAGCAGCAGCAAGCGCAAACGAGGCGGCGAAGAGGCGTTCGAGTGATCACTCGCGCCTACATCGGCCTGGGCAGCAACCTGGATGCACCCGCCGAGCAACTGAACAGCGCGCTGCAGGCGCTGGATCAGGTCGACGGCACCCGCCTGGCGGCTGCCTCGGCCTTGTACACCAGCGACTCGCTGCTGCCTGGCCAACCGCGTTACACCAACGCCGTCGCGGCACTGGACACCCAGCTCGAACCCCTGGCCCTGCTCGACGCCCTGCAAGCCATCGAGAATGGCCAAGGCCGCGTGCGCAAGGAACGCTGGGGCCCGCGCACGCTCGACCTGGATATTCTGCTGTTCGGTGACCAAGTCATCGATGTGCCGCGCCTGCAGGTGCCGCACTACCACATGCACGCACGCCCTTTCGTGCTGTACCCGCTGGCTGAGCTGGTGGCAGACGACTTCCACCTGGCAGATGGCCGCCCCCTGGCGCAGCTGCTCGCAGCCTGCCCATTCGTCGGCCTGGAACGCCTGTAATACGGGGCTTCCAGCCGAAGGTAACGCCAGTAACACCCTGTTAGTAACAATGCGGTAACAGGGTGATTGACTTCCCCCACCTCGCTCACGACTATAGGCGTCCCGTGTGGCACCAAAGTGCCGCGTACCCGTATTTAGGCCCGGACGGACCTGTGCCCGAACATCACACGCGATGATGTGCCGCTCCGGAAGATGACTACACGCGTTGTTCGCAGTCGTTTTTCACAGCGCCTGAACGAGGATTTCCTACATGCCTGAAGTAACCCTGACCACCCTTCACGGCCTCAAGGCCAAGGGTGAAAAGATCACCATGCTGACCTGCTACGACGCGACCTTCGCCAAGGCCGCCAGCCAGGCCGGTGTCGAAGTGTTGCTGGTGGGCGACTCGCTGGGCATGGTCCTGCAAGGCCATGACAGCACGCTGCCCGTCACCACTGCGGAAATGGCCTACCACACTGCCTGCGTCAAACGCGGCAACGATGGCGCGCTGATTCTCGCGGACCTGCCGTTCATGGCCCACGCCACGCCCGAGCAGGCGTTTGCCAACTGCGCCACACTGATGCAGGCCGGCGCCCACATGATCAAGCTGGAAGGCGCCGCCTGGCTAGGCGAAACCATTCGCCTGCTGGCCGAGCGAGGCGTGCCAGTGTGCGCGCACATGGGCCTGACCCCACAAACCGTCAACGTGCTGGGCGGTTACAAGGTACAAGGGCGCCAGGAAGCACAGGCCCGTCAGATGCGTGCCGATGCCATCGCACTGGAACAGGCCGGTGCGGCCATGCTGCTGCTGGAGTGTGTGCCCAGCGAGCTGGCGGCCGAAATCACCCAGGCGGTGGGCATCCCGGTAATCGGCATTGGCGCCGGCAGCGCCACCGATGGCCAGGTATTGGTACTGCACGACATGCTTGGCCTGTCGCTCAGCGGCCGGGTACCGAAGTTCGTGAAGAACTTCATGGCCGGCCAGCCAGACATCGCCAGCGCCCTCGCGGCCTACGTGAAGGCCGTCAAAGGCGTCAGTTTCCCAGCGAGTGAGCACGGATTCAGCGCATGAACACAGTCAAGACCGTTCGTGAACTGCGCGCCGCCGTCGCGCGCGCCCGCGGTGAAGGCAAGCGTATCGCTTTCGTACCGACCATGGGCAACCTGCACAGCGGCCACGCCGCGCTGGTGACAAAAGCAGCCCAGCGCGCCGACTTCGTCGTCGCCAGCATCTTCGTCAACCCGCTGCAGTTCGGCGCCAACGAAGACCTCGACAAGTACCCGCGCACCCTCGCTGCCGACCAGGAGCGCCTGCTTCAGGCCGGCTGCAACCTGTTGTTCGCACCCACTGTCGAGGAAATGTACCCCGACGGCATGGCCGTGCAGACCCGCGTCAGCGTGCCAGCCCTTTCCGAAGGCCTGTGCGGCGCCAGCCGCCCAGGCCATTTCGAGGGCGTGGCGACCGTGGTCAGCAAGCTGTTCAACATGGTGCAGCCTGACCTCGCCGTCTTCGGTGAAAAGGACTACCAGCAATTGGCAGTGATCCGCGCCATGGTGCGGGACCTGAACATGCCGATCCAGATCATCGGCGAGCCAACCGTGCGCGCCGATGACGGCCTGGCACTGTCGTCGCGCAACGGTTACCTGACTGCTGAACAGCGCGCCACCGCACCGGTCGTGTACCGTACGCTGCAGCAGATTGGCGAGGCCATCAAGCGTGGCCAGCGCGATTTTGCCGCACTGGTTGCCGAAGGGCAGGCTCAACTGACAGCAGCCGGGCTGCGCCCGGACTACCTGGAAGTGCGCCATGCGCTGCACCTGCGCCCGGCCATGCTCGATGACCGTGACCTGGTCATTCTGGTTGCCGCCTACCTCGGTAACACCCGGTTGATCGACAACCTGTACCTGCATCTGGACGAAACGACCGCGTGACGGTCAGGGGCTGCTTTCGCGGCCCCCAAAATCCCCTCCCCGCCCCATTCCCTGCTTCAAACCATTGCCTATAATGATGGCCAGCCTGAACCCGGCAACCACTGCCCTGTCCAAGCACCACCACGCATTAAGGAACTCTGCGCAATGGCGTATTACCGTACACCCCACGATGTTACGGCCCTGCCCGCCTGGCAGGCCCTTCAGCAGCACCGCGACGCCATGCAAGGTTTCAGCATGCGCGAAGCCTTTGCCGCCGACGCCAAGCGCTTCGACCAGTTCTCGCTGAGCAGCTGCGGCCTGTTCCTGGACTATTCGAAAAACCTGATCAACGACGAAACCCGCGACCTGCTGGTGAACCTGGCCGAACAAGTCGGCCTGCAGGATGCGATCAAGTCGATGTTCAGCGGTGAGATCATCAACGCCTCGGAAGGCAGGCCCGTGCTGCACACCGCGCTGCGCCGCCCGGTGGGTGACAAGCTGAGCGTGAACGGTATCAACGTGATGCCCGAAGTGCACAAGGTGCTCAACCAGATCACCGAGCTGGTGGGGCGTATTCACGACGGCCTGTGGCGTGGTTACAGCGAAAAGCCTATTACCGACGTGGTCAACATCGGCATCGGCGGCTCGTTCCTCGGCCCGGAACTGGTGTCCGAAGCCCTGCTGCCCTACGCCCAGCGTGGCGTACGCTGCCATTACCTGGCGAACATCGACGGCAGCGAATTCCATGAGCTGTCGGCCAGCCTGCGCGCTGAAACCACCCTGTTCATCGTTTCGTCCAAGTCGTTCAACACCCTTGAAACGCTCAAGAACGCCATGGCCGCGCGTACCTGGTACCTGGCCCAGGGAGGTTCGGAAGCCGAGCTTTATCGCCACTTCATCGCGGTTTCCAGCAACAAGGCCGCCGCAGTGGCCTTCGGCATCCGCGAAGAAAACATCTTCCCGATGTGGGACTGGGTTGGCGGGCGTTATTCGCTGTGGTCGGCCATCGGCCTGCCGATTGCCCTGGCCATCGGTACCGCCAACTTCAAGGAACTGCTGTCTGGCGCCTACACCATGGACCAGCACTTCCAGACCGCGCCGTTCGACAAGAACATGCCGGTGCTGCTGGCCCTGCTTGGCGTCTGGTATGGCAACTTCTGGGGTGCTCGCAGCCACGCGATCCTGCCGTACGACCATTACCTGCGCAACATCACCAAGCACCTGCAGCAATTGGACATGGAGTCCAACGGCAAGAGCGTGATGACCGACGGCACACCGGTGAAGACCGACACTGGCCCGGTGATCTGGGGTGGCGTTGGCTGCAACGGCCAGCATGCCTACCACCAGTTGCTGCATCAGGGCACCCAGCTGATCCCGGCGGACTTCATCGTCCCGGTGGTGAGCTTCAACCCGGTGGCCGACCACCACCAGTGGCTGTACGCCAACTGCCTGTCGCAGAGCCAGGCGCTGATGCTGGGCAAGACCCGCGAAGAGGCCGAGGCCGAATTGCGCCAGAAGGGCCTGAACGAAGCCGATATCGAAAAGCTCGCGCCGCACAAGGTGATCCCGGGCAACCGCCCGAGCAACACCCTGGTGGTCGAGCGCATCAGCCCACGGCGCCTTGGCGCGCTGGTGGCGATGTACGAGCACAAGGTCTTCGTGCAGAGCGTCATCTGGGGTATCAATGCCTTCGACCAATGGGGTGTGGAGCTGGGCAAGGAGCTGGGCAAAGGTGTCTACCAGCGCATCGTCGGTAGCCTGGAAGACAGCGCCGAAGACGGCTCTACCCAAGGCCTGATCAACTACTTCCGCGGCCGTCACCGCGGCTGACCGCCCCCGACGCCTTCGCCAGCAACTGGCGAGGGCGTCGGCACGGGTTGAACAGCGCTTGCAGCTACACTGTCCAATCGAATAGCCGTTGCAGTCCATCGCCCCCACAAGCGCAAAGGACCCCCTGCCATGTTCGATATCCGCGACTACCCCGAGGCCCTGGCCGTCAGCCAGTCCGCCGCCCTCTCCAGCGAACAGTACCGCCGCCTCTATCGCGAGTCGGTGGACGCCCCTGACACTTTCTGGGCCGAACAGGCCAAGCGCCTGGACTGGATAAAGCCGTGGTCCAGCGTGCAGCAATGCGACCTCACAACCGGCAAGGCCCGCTGGTTCGACGGTGCCCAGCTCAACGTCAGCTACAACTGCATCGACCGCCACCTGGCCCAGCGTGGTGAGCAGACTGCCCTGCTGTGGGAAGGCGATGACCCGAATGATTCCAAGCCCATCACCTACCGCGAGCTACACCGGCAGGTCTGTCGCTTGGCCAATGCACTCAAGGCACGCGGTGTGAAGAAAGGCGACCGGGTATGCATCTACATGCCGATGATCCCTGAAGCCGCCTACGCCATGCTCGCTTGCACACGCATCGGCGCCATCCACTCGGTGGTGTTTGGCGGGTTCTCCCCGGATGCCTTGCGCGATCGTATCCTCGACGCCGACTGCCGCACCGTCATCACCGCCGATGAAGGTATCCGCGGCGGCAAGCGCATCCCGCTCAAGCAGAACGTCGACAAGGCCCTGGCCAGTTGCCCGGACGTCAGCAGCGTGTTCGTGGTGCGCCGCACCGGTAGCGATGTAGCCTGGAGCGAAGGTCGTGACCTGTGGTACGACCAGGCCACCGAAAAAGCCGGTGACGACTGCCCGCCTGAACCGATGGAGGCCGAAGACCCGCTGTTCATCCTCTATACCTCCGGCAGCACCGGCAAGCCCAAAGGCGTGCTGCACACCACCGCCGGCTACCTGCTGCAGGCCACCCTGACCTTCAAGGTGGTGTTCGACTACCGCGAGGGCGAAGTGTTCTGGTGCACCGCCGACGTGGGCTGGGTGACCGGCCACAGCTATATCGTCTATGGCCCGCTGGCCAATGGCGCGATCTCACTGATGTTCGAGGGCGTGCCCAACTACCCGGATACCTCGCGGTTCTGGCAGGTGGTGGACAAACATCAGGTCAATATCTTCTACACCGCCCCCACCGCACTGCGCGCGCTGATGCGCGAGGGCTCCGGGCCACTGCAAGGCACCTCACGCAAGAGCCTGCGCCTGCTCGGCAGCGTCGGCGAGCCGATCAACCCGGAGGCCTGGGAATGGTACTTCGAAGAAGTCGGGCAAAAACGCTGCCCCATCGTCGACACCTGGTGGCAGACCGAAACCGGCGGCATCATGCTCACCCCGCTGCCCGGCACGCAAACGCTCAAGCCCGGCTGCGCGACCCAGCCCATGTTCGGCGTGCAGCCCGTGCTGCTGGATGAAAAAGGCCAGCTCATTGAAGGCCCCGGTGCGGGCCTGCTGGCGATCAAGGCCAGTTGGCCGGGGCAGATCCGCAGCGTTTATGGTGACCACCAGCGCATGGTCGACACCTACTTCAAACCCATGCCCGGCTACTACTTCACCGGCGACGGCGCCCGCCGTGACGCCGATGGCGATTACTGGATCACCGGCCGCATCGATGATGTGATCAACGTCTCCGGCCACCGCATCGGCACCGCTGAAGTGGAAAGCGCGCTGGTGCTGCACGACAGCGTCGCTGAAGCGGCCGTGGTCGGTTACCCGCATGACCTCAAGGGCCAGGGCGTGTACGCGTTCGTCACCACGATGAACGGCGTGACGCCGGACGATGCGCTCAAGGCCGAACTCCTGGCGCTGGTCAGCAAAGAGATCGGCAGTTTCGCCAAACCCGAACTGATCCAGTGGGCCCCGGCCTTGCCCAAGACCCGCTCCGGCAAGATCATGCGGCGTATACTGCGCAAGATCGCCTGCAACGAGCTCGACAGCCTGGGCGATACCTCGACCCTGGCCGACCCGAGCGTGGTACAGGGGTTGATCGACACACGCCTCAATCAATAGCCGGCGGCACCTGTTCATGGCCGCCCTGAACGACAGGTCGCCATGGAAGCCCTACGCCGCCGCATCGAAACCCAGGTCATGAGCCTCACCGGGCTGGCCCTCGGCCAGCTCGACCTGGAATCCCCCAAAGGGGACCCTGGCCTGTTTGGCCCGCACAGTATCAGTTGGCGTGTACATGGCGACTTTCCCAGCATGTTGGTGGGCGGCATCAGCGCCCTGATGCTGCAGGTCCTGCACCCGCTGGCGCTCGCAGGGGTATGGGACCACTCCAACTTTCGCCAGGACCTGCTCGGCCGGCTGCGGCGTACCAGCCAGTTCATTTCCGGCACCACATTCGGCTCGACCCGCGACGCCGAGTGGCTGATCGAAAAAGTGCGCACCATCCATCTGCAGGTGACCGGAACAGCCCTCGATGGCCGCCCGTATGCTGCCAGCGACCCCGACTTGCTGACCTGGGTACACGTGGCCGAAGTCAGCAGCTTCCTGGCAGCCCACCTGCGTTATCGTGACCCAGGCCTGTCGCGCGCCGACCAGGATGCCTACTACCATGAGATCGCCCTGATTGCCGAGCGCCTGGGTGCTCGCGATGTACCGCGCTCCTGCCAGCAGGTCGAGGACTACCTGCAGCACATGCGCCCAGCGCTGCAATGCGACGCACGCAGCCTGGAGGTGGTGAGGATCCTGCTCGCAGCGCCGGCCCCGAGCCGGCTGGCAGAGCCGGTAGGCAAGCTGATGCTGCACGCCGGCATCGACCTGTTGCCCGGCTGGGCGCAGACCATGCTCGGCCTGCATCAGGGGCCGCTGCAACAGCGCATGATCCGCCTGGGGCTCAAACGTACCGCTCCAGTATTGCGCTGGGCCATGCGTGACGGTTCGGCGCACCGGGCCAAGCGCCGCATGGGCATCGAGTGAGGGCGAATGAGCGCATCAGCGGAACCGATTTAACCTGCCATACTCCAAGCACTCCGGCTTAGACAGACGAAGCGACACATGTACAAAGGATTGACTCGCGCCCTTGGCGCACTGCTGGCTCTCGTGGCCCTCTACAGCCTGCTTGGCTTCCTAATCGTTCCGGGTGTCGCCTTGCGCATCGCCAACCAGCAGCTGGCGCAATACGCCACCGTGCCGGCGCACCTGCAACGCATCGAACTCAACCCGTTCAGCCTGGAACTCACGCTGTGGGGCTTGCAGATCGGCGAGCCGGGCAAGGAGCAGGTCGGCTTCGAACGCTTGTACGCCAACCTTGCGCTGGACAGCCTGTGGAGTGGCGCCCTGCGCCTGCAGGCCGTGGAGCTCGACAAACCCCGCAACGAAGTGCTGTTCGCCAAGGACGGTACGCTCAACCTGACCCAGTTGTTCAAGCTGCCGGCCAGCGAAGCCAAGCCCGACCAGCCGCCCAGTGATCCATTCCCGCTGCGCATCGGCAGCATCAAGCTCAGCGGTGGTTACCTGCACTTCGAGGACCAGCGCCCGAGCGAGCCGATCGAGTTCCTCTACGACGACATGAACCTGGAGCTGAAAAACCTCAGCACGTTGCCCGACGACAATGCCGACATGACCCTGGTGGCGCGGGGCCCGAACGGTGGCCGCATCGACTGGAGCGGCACCCTGGGCCTGGCACCGATCGCCTCGGAAGGTACGCTGAAAATCACCGATGGCCAGATGAAGCTGTTCTGGCCGTATGTGCGCGATGCCGTGCCGCTGGTGCTGGAAGACGGCGTGCTCAACCTCGATACCCATTACAAACTCAACCTGTCCAAGACCACCGAACTGCTGCTCGACAACACGTCCCTGCACGTCGCCCCATTTGCCATCAAGGCCCCTGATGGGCGCCCCCTGGCTCGCCTGGCCAGTTTGCAAGTCAGTGAAACCTCCATCGATCTGGCCAAGCAACTGGTGACCGTCGGCAAGGTCCGCAGCGAAAAACTGGAGACGTGGGCCGCGCTGGAGCAGGACGGCCAGCTCGACTGGCAGAAGCTCTTTGCCAGCCAGCCGGCCAAGGCCACGACGAAAGAAAAAGAGGCACCGGCAGCGGCCGAGCCCACCCCCGAAGAGAAAGCTGCGAAGGAGCCGAGCAAACCCTGGCAGGTACTGCTCAAGGACGTGCAACTGCGCAACTACCAGGTTCATCTGGCCGACCGTAGCCAGAAAGAACCGGTAGCGCTGGACGTCGGCCCGTTGAACCTGGACATGCAAGGCTTCGACAGCCTCAACAAGTCCCCCTTCACCCTCAAGCTCGACACGGGTATCGGCAAGCAGGGCAAGCTAAAGGCCACCGGCGAGGTGAACCTGGCGCCGGTCACCGCCAAGCTCGATGTCAGCACGCGCGACATCGACCTGCGTGTCGCCCAGGCCTATATCAGCCCGTTCATCCGCCTTGAGCTGCGCAGCGGCATGCTCGCCAGCGACCTCAAGGTCGACCTGAAAAGCACCGAACCACTGGCCTTCACCGTGGCCGGCAAGGCGCAGGTCAATCAGCTGCATACCCTCGACACCATCAAGGACCGGGACTTCGTCAAATGGCAGCAGGTGAATGTGGACGGCCTGGCCTACGTGCATGGCGATGCCCTGTCGATCGACAAGGTGACCCTGTTGCAGCCCTATGCCCGCTTCATCATCAACGAAGACCGCACCACCAACGTCGATGACCTGCTGATTCCGCAGCCTGCCGACGCACCTGCACCCCGCCAGGCCAAGCCGGCCAGCGCCACCAACAGCAAGCCGCTGGGTATCCGCATCGGCCAGATCAGCATCAACGACGGTTCGGCCAACTTCGCCGACCTTACCCTGACGCCCAACTTCGCCACGGCCGTACAGCAGCTCAATGGCCAGGTCGGCACCATCGACAACCGCAAGCCGGCGCCGGCCAAAGTGGATATCAAGGGCAAGGTCGACCGGTATGCACCGGTGACCATCAAAGGTGCGCTGAACCCGTTCAACCCCATGGCCAGCCTGGATATCGCCACCAGCTTCAAACGCGTCGAGCTGACCACCCTGACGCCCTACTCCGGCAAGTTCGCCGGGTTCCGCATCCGCAAGGGGCGCCTCAATCTCGACCTGCACTACTTGATCACCAATGGCCAGCTGAAGGCTGAAAACAAGGTCGTGGTCGAGCAGCTCCAGCTGGGTGAAAAGGTCGACAGCCCGGACGCGGTCGACCTGCCGATTCGTCTGGCAGTCGCACTGCTGAAGGACACCGAAGGCAAGATCTCGATCGAGCTGCCGGTGACCGGCGACCTCAACAACCCTCAGTTCAGCGTGATGCCGATCGTCTGGCAGACCCTGCGCAACCTGGTGCTGCGTGCGGCCCAGGCACCGTTCAAGTTCATCGGCGGGCTGATTGCCGGTGGCGGCTCGCAAGACCTCGGCAACGTCTCGTTCGCCCCAGGCTCCAGCGAGCTCTCGGGCGATGCCCAGTCGGCGCTTGACAAACTCGCCTCGGCACTCAAGGAGCGCCCAGAGCTGCGCCTGGAGATCGAAGGCACCAGCGCGCAGAGCAGCGATGGCCCGCTGATCGCCCAACAGCGCCTGGAGCGCGAATACCAGGCTACCTGGTACAAGATCCTGCAACGGCGTGGCGACAAGGTGCCGGCCAATGCCTCGATGCTGGTGGTCGACGACAGCGACAAACCGGCCATGCTCGAAGGTATCTACCGTACCCGCCTGAAGCAACAGCCCCCGGCAGAGTGGGAGCAACTGGGCCGCGAAGAGCGCACCACCAAGCTGCGCGATGCCGTGATCAAGTCATGGGCCGAAAGCGCCCCACTGCTGCGTACCTTGGGCCAGGAGCGAGCCAGCAGCATCAAGGACTACCTGGTCGACAAGGGCAAGCTGGAGGACGATCGGGTGTACTTCATCGATACCACGCTGGGGCAGGCCGAGAAAGATGGCCGGGTGATTACCCCGATGCATCTGGATGCCGAGTAATCTCCGTTTGCAGGTCCGGCCTCTCGCGGCTGAAGCTGCTCCTACAGGTACTCCGCTGGCCTGTAGGAGCGGCTTCAGCCGCTAAGGGCCGGTACAGGCTCAACCCAACCGCTGCCCCGACACCGCCGGGTGATAAAGGGGCTGCACCTTGTTCCCCGCTGGGTCGAGCAGGTGGAAGCTGCGCGCACCATCCCCATGGTTGAACGGCCTGTCCAGCAAGGTCACGCCATGAGCCTTGAAGTACTGATACCAGGCTTCCAGCTCCTCGACGCTGTCGACGATAAACCCATAGTGATCCAGCGTCTGCAGGCCATTCGCAGCCCCTGCCCCACGCCCCAGCGACAGGTTGTCGTTGCCGCAGGTCAGGTAGACCAAGTCCTCGTTGGCCCTGTTCAGCACTTCCATCCCCAACACGTCGACATAGAAGCGCTCACACTCCTCCAGGTTGGGCACCAGCAAGGCAATGTGGCGAAGGCCGTTCAGGCGACCAGGGCGAGCAGGTAATTCGGACATTGGCGCGACTCCATTTTTGTATACAATTCATTAACGAATGTAAAACAAAAGGAAAGCCTTGTGTACAGTCTGTTCATCAAAACGCGCGTCAAACCGGGTTGCGCCGAACAATTCCTGAGCGCCATCCAGGTCAATGCCGCCGCTTCCGTCGCTACCGAGCCGGGCTGCCTGGTGTTCGATGTCTCCCAGGACCGCGCAGATCCTGACGTGATCTACCTCTATGAGATCTACCAGGATGACGAGGCCTACGAGGCGCATACCCGCACAGCGCATTTTCGCGACAGCCGCCCGCTGGTGGAGCCACTGATCGCCGATCAGGAATGCCTCGAAAGCGAGGTAGTTGCCCGCAACCCGGTATTCTGAGCCCCAATGAAAAGCCCCGGCCTGGGCCGGGGCTTTGTGTATAAGTGGCCAACTCCGTTTGGCCTACGGGACAATCCTTATTCTGCTTTCAGGCCATCAGCCGAAACGGCTTTCACGCCTTTGATTTTCTTGGTGATGGCTACGGCCATCTCTTTCTGCGATTCGGTCACAGCGGTGGTCGACGACAGCGATACCACACCTTTGTTGGTCTCTACCTTGATGTCAGAGCCCGGAATGCCCTTCTCGGTCAGCAGGTCGGATTTGACCTTGGTGGTGATCCAGGTATCGGAAGTAGCTTCCTTGGCTTGGGTCATCTCACCTGCCGCGAGCGTCATTGGGGCCTGGGTGGACTGCTGTGCGAAGGCCGCATTAGCCATGGTCAGGGTCAGAGCGGTAGCAGTAGCGGCAGCAATGGCGAACTTCTTCATGTGGGTCACTCCTGTTTATTCGAAAGGTCTGCGCCGTTAGTCCTGGCGGCAGGTATGAAGGTAGTTGCACGGCCTGTGCCAGGTTTTCCGCTTCGCTTGTTCCCTTATAAATCAATGACTTAAACCAAATCCCAACAACCCCCTGTCGTGCAATTTGCAACCTGCCGCGTAAATCTGCGTGCAAGATGCAAGTCCGCAAAAGGTTCCATGCGAGCAATAAAAAAGGGCCCCATCAAGGGGCCCTCTTCGTCCAGCATGGCAGTCGCTTAGACGCCCGAAGCCTTGGCCGCGGCTACGTCCTTGATCGACAGCTTGATACGGCCGCGGTTGTCCACGTCCAGTACCAGCACTTCGACTTCCTGGCCTTCCTTCAGGATGTCGGTGACCTTCTCTACACGCGCATCGCTGAGCATGGAGATGTGCACCAGGCCATCCTTGCCAGGCAGGATGTTGACGAAGGCGCCGAAGTCGACGATACGCTCGACCTTGCCCACGTAGATCTTGCCGATCTCGGCCTCGGCGGTGATACCCAGAACGCGCTGGCGAGCTGCCTCTGCCGCTTCTTTGGTTTCGCCGAAGATCTTGATCGAACCGTCGTCTTCGATGTCGATCGAAGCCTTGGTCTCTTCGCAGATCGCGCGGATGGTGGCGCCGCCTTTACCGATGACGTCACGGATCTTGTCGGTGTCGATCTTCATCGCGATCATGGTCGGCGCGTTGGCCGACAGCTCGGTACGCGATTGACCGATGATCTGGTTCATCTGGCCGAGGATGTTCAGGCGCGCTTCCAGGGCTTGGCCCAGGGCGATTTCCATGATCTCTTCGGTGATGCCGTTGATCTTGATGTCCATCTGCAGCGCGGTTACGCCTTTGGCG
Source organism: Pseudomonas sp. P39-UII1 (assembly GCF_039672635.1). Classification (NCBI taxonomy): domain Bacteria; kingdom Pseudomonadati; phylum Pseudomonadota; class Gammaproteobacteria; order Pseudomonadales; family Pseudomonadaceae; genus Pseudomonas; species Pseudomonas sp. P39-UII1. The sequence goes on along the minus strand of NZ_JBDFPP010000019.1, from coordinate 58,466 downwards.
GTACCGGCAACCTTGAAGTCCATGTCGCCCAGGTGGTCTTCGTCACCCAGGATGTCAGTCAGAACGGCGAACTTCTCGCCTTCCTTGACCAGGCCCATGGCGATACCGGCTACCGGTGCCTTCATCGGCACACCAGCGTCCATCAGGGCCAGGGAAGCGCCGCAGACCGAAGCCATGGAGCTGGAACCGTTGGACTCGGTGATTTCCGACACTACACGGATGGTGTACGGGAACACGTCGGCGGCAGGCAGCATGGCCTGAACCGAACGGCGGGCCAGACGGCCGTGGCCGATTTCACGACGGCCAGCACCGCCCATGCGGCCACACTCGCCCACCGAGAACGGTGGGAAGTTGTAGTGCAGCATGAAGGGGTCTTTCTTCTCGCCTTCCAGGGTGTCCAGCAGCTGGGCGTCACGGGCAGTACCCAGGGTCGCCACGACCAGGGCCTGGGTTTCGCCACGGGTGAACAGTGCCGAACCGTGAGTCTTCGGCAGAACGCCGACTTCGATGTTCAGCGGGCGAACGGTCTTGGTGTCACGGCCGTCGATACGTGGCTTGCCGTTGACGATGTTTTCGCGAACGGTGCGGTATTCGATTTCGCCAAAGATTTCTTTGACCTCGGCAGCCGATGGCTGGCCTTCTTCACCGGAGAACTTGGCGATCGCCTGATCGCGCAGCTCGCCCAGGCGCGCATAGCGGTCGGCCTTGACGGTGATGGTGTAGCCCTGCGAAACGCCTTCGCCGAATTCGGCGCGGATGGCGTTGAACAGTTCGGTGTTGGCAACGGCTGGTTTCCAGTCCCAGGTAGGCTTGGCAGCTTCGGCGGCCAGCTCTTTCACAGCCTGGATAACAGCCTGGAATTCGTCGTGGGCGAACAGTACGGCGCCCAGCATCTGGTCTTCGGTCAGCTCCTGGGCTTCCGATTCAACCATCAGCACGGCGTCGGAGGTACCAGCAACGACCATGTCCAGGCTCGAGGCAGCCAGTTGCTCGTAAGTCGGGTTCAGCAGGTAGCCGGTGCTTTCGTGGAAGGCAACGCGCGCAGCGCCGATCGGGCCTTCGAACGGAATGCCAGAGATGGCCAGGGCTGCCGAGGTACCGATCATCGCAGCGATGTCCGGATCGGTCTTCTTGCTGGTGGACACCACGGTGCAGACGACCTGGACTTCGTTCATGAAGCCTTCAGGGAACAGCGGACGGATCGGACGGTCGATCAGGCGCGAGGTCAGGGTCTCTTTCTCGGAAGGACGGCCTTCACGCTTGAAGAAGCCACCTGGGATCTTACCGGCGGCGTAGGTCTTTTCCTGGTAGTGGACCGACAGCGGGAAGAAGCCCTTGCCTGGATCGGCCTGCTTGGCACCGACCACGGTCACCAGCACAGTGACGTCGTTGTCGACGGTAACCAGCACGGCGCCGGTTGCCTGGCGGGCAATGCGGCCCGTCTCGAGAGTAACGGTCGATTGACCGAACTGGAATTTCTTGATTACCGGGTTCACGGTTTCCTACCTTTTTCAGTGGCTCTGGGGGAACTGGTTTCTTGCGAATTCTTGGGCAGAACAGGGAATCGGCCCCGTTGACCGTCCAGATACAACACGAGGCTGGGAGCCTGGCGCCGAGCGGGTAATCCGCTCAACATTGCCAGGCTGCCAACCTCGGAGATACGCGTGGCGTGTCCGACAGGAACGCTGCAAGGCAGCGCCCCCGAAGCATGCAACACGCCATGCACACCACTGACCAGGCCGCTATTAGCGACGCAGGCCCAGGCGACCGATCAGGGCGCTGTAACGAGTGGTGTCTTTGCCCTTCAGGTAGTCCAGCAGCTTACGACGCTGGTTAACCATACGGATCAGGCCACGACGCGAGTGGTGGTCTTTACCGTTGGCCTTGAAGTGGCCTTGCAGCTTGTTGATGTTCGCGGTCAGCAGAGCAACCTGAACTTCCGGGCTACCAGTGTCGCCAGCAGCTTGCTGGTAGTCGGTAACGATTTGAGCTTTTTCTTCAACGCTGAGGGCCATTTGGCTTCTCCTGATAACGGACCCCGCGGACGGGTTCCAATAGGCCAGGGACTGCTCCCTGTATTAATAAAAAAGGTGTGACCGTGCCTACTGACAGCCACCCTTGTATCCGCGGGTCTCAGCCAAAGCCTTGACCCGTGGTTCCGGTCATTCCGACCGAATCAGTCGACGCGGCGCTATGCGCCCGTCTTCGCTCACTTCACCGATACCGATGAAGCGACCATTGTGATCCTGTACCCGGACCATGCCGAATTGCGGCGCGTCCGGCGCGCGTACTGCCTGGCCATGCAGCCAGTAGAAGGCGCTGTGTTCGGAAAGGCTCAACAACGGCCAGTCCTGCAGGCCACTGTCGGAAGGCATCAGGAAGCGATCGAGCGCTTCGTTGCCACCTTCGGCGTGGGCCTGTTCGAGTTCCTCGAGGGTCACGGTCTGGGCCAGCTCGAAGGGCCCGGCGTGGGTCCTGCGCAGCTCGGCAACATAGGCGCCACAGCCAAGAGCCTCGCCAATATCCTCCACCAGGGTACGGATATAGGTGCCTTTGCTGCATCCTACGCTCAGCCGTGCACGGGTGCCTTCGCACTCGAGCAACTCCAAGCGGTTAATAGTAACAGAACGCGCCTCGCGCTCCACTACCTCTCCTGCACGTGCCAGTTTGTACAGCGGCTGGCCATCGCGCTTGAGCGCCGAGTACATCGGCGGTATCTGGCTGATCGGGCCGCGAAAACGAGGCAGCAGGGCCTCGATATCGGCACGACCAACGGTCACCTCGCGGGTCTGCAGAACCTCGCCTTCAGCGTCGGCAGTGTTGGTAGTCTGCCCCAGCTGCATGACGGTTTCGTAGCCCTTGTCGGAATCGAGCAGGTACTGCGAAAACTTGGTCGCTTCACCGAAGCACAGCGGCAGGACGCCCGTTGCCAGCGGGTCGAGGCTGCCGGTGTGGCCGGCCTTTTCCGCATTGAGCAACCAGCGGACCTTCTGCAGCGCCGCGTTGGAGGTGAACCCCAGTGGCTTGTCGAGCAGGATGATGCCGCTGACGTTGCGGCGGATACGTTTGACCTGGGCCACCGCTTACTCCTTGGTGTCCTGCTCGTCGGTATCCTTGTGCTGGCGGTCTTCGGCCACCGCACGTTCGATCAGCGCCGACAGGTGAACACCACGGCTGACGCTTTCATCGAAGTGGAAGTGCAGCTGCGGCACGCTGCGCAGTTGCATCGAGCGGCCCAGGTGCAGGCGCAGGAAGCTGGCTGCGCTGTTCAGCGCCTTCAGCGACTGCTTCACGGCGTCCGGGGTTTCTTCGCCCATGACGGTGATGAACACCTTGGCATGGCCCAGGTCGCGGCTGACGTCCACGGCGGTGATGGTCACCAGACCGACGCGTGGATCCTTGACTTCACGGCGGATCAGTTCTGCCAGCTCGCGCTGCATCTGATCACCGATACGTTGGGTACGGCTATATTCTTTGGCCATTCTTGCTACCTGTATCTTAAAGCGGCAAACGCCCGGTCAGGCTAATGCCTGACCGGGCGCTACCTACTGAGGCGCTGCCCACCGCCCTGGGGCGGGGGCTGGCACCCTGCTCGCCCTTAGAGGGTACGAGCAACCTGGACTTTCTCGAAGACTTCGATCTTGTCGCCGACCTTGACGTCGTTGTAGCTCTTGACGCCAATACCGCACTCCATGCCCGAACGTACTTCTGCAGCGTCGTCCTTGAAGCGACGCAGCGATTCCAGCTCGCCTTCGAAGATCACAACGTCGTCGCGCAGTACGCGGATCGGACGGTTGCGGTGCACGGTACCCTCGATGACCATACAGCCAGCGATGGCGCCGAACTTCGGCGAACGGAACACGTCACGCACTTCGGCGACACCCAGGATGTTCTCGCGAACATCGCTGCCGAGCATGCCGGTCAGGGCCTTCTTGACGTCTTCGATGATGTCGTAGATCACGTTGTAGTAACGCATATCCAGACCTTCCTGCTCGACGATCTTGCGCGCGCCGGCATCGGCACGCACGTTGAAGCCGAACAGCACCGCGTTGGACGCCAGCGCAAGGTTGGCATCGCTCTCGGTGATACCACCGACGCCGCCACCGATGACACGAACCTGAACTTCGTCGTTGCCCAGACCGCCGAGCGAGCCGTTCAACGCTTCCAGGGAACCGCGTACGTCGGTCTTGAGGACGATGTTGAGCGTCTTCTTCTCTTCCTGACCCATGGTCTCGAAGATGTTTTCCAGCTTGCCGGCGTGAGCACGGGCCAGCTTGACCTCGCGGTATTTGCCCTGACGGAACAGCGCAACTTCGCGGGCTTTCTTCTCGTCGGCAACCACGGACAGCTCGTCACCGGCTTCCGGAGTGCCATCCAGGCCGAGGATCTCGACCGGGATCGACGGGCCGGCTTCCTTCACAGGCTTGCCGTTCTCGTCGAGCATGGCACGTACGCGGCCGTAGTTGGAGCCGCACAGGACCATGTCGCCCTGTCGCAGCGTACCGTCCTGAACCAGGATGGTCGCCACAGGGCCGCGGCCCTTGTCCAGGCGCGATTCGACGACGACACCACGACCAGGAGCGGTCGGGGTAGCGGTCAGCTCGAGCACTTCGGCCTGCAGCAGGACGGCTTCGAGCAGTTCGTCGACGCCCGTACCCATCTTCGCCGAAACCTTGACGAACGGCGTGTCACCACCCCATTCCTCGGAGGTCACGCCTTCGACGGACAGCTCGTTACGAATGCGATCGAGGTCGGCACCTGGCTTGTCGATCTTGTTCACCGCAACCACCAGTGGAACACCAGCTGCCTTGGCATGCTGAACAGCTTCACGGGTCTGCGGCATCACGCCGTCGTCCGCCGCCACCACCAGGATGACGATGTCGGTCGCCTTGGCACCACGAGCACGCATCTGGGTAAACGCAGCGTGGCCCGGGGTATCGAGGAAGGTGACCATGCCGCGGTCGGTTTCCACGTGGTAGGCACCGATGTGCTGGGTAATACCACCGGCCTCGCCAGCGGCAACCTTGGCACGACGGATGTAGTCGAGCAGCGAGGTCTTGCCATGGTCAACGTGACCCATGACGGTAACGACCGGGGCGCGCGATTCGACTTGGCCTTCGAACTTCAGCGATTCGGCCAGGGAATCTTCCAGGGCGCTATCGCTGACCAGAGTGACCTTGTGGCCCAGCTCTTCTGCGATCAGCTGAGCGGTTTCCTGGTCGAGCACCTGGTTGATGGTGACCGGAGTACCCATCTTGAACATGAACTTGACCACTTCAGCGCCCTTGACGGACATCTGGTTGGCCAGCTCGGAGACGGTGATGGTCTCGCCGATGGTCACGTCACGGATGACGGGGCCGGTCGGGTTCTGGAAGCCGTGCGCATTGCGCTTCTTCAGCTTGCCCTTGCCACCACGACCACGACGAGCGCCATCGCTCTCTTCGTCGGTAGTGCGCGGCGCGGCACGCGGCGTCGGAGCTTTTTCTTTCTCCTTGACCTTGACCTTGATCGACACACGCGGAGCCTCGCCACGACGACGGTCGTCATCGCGAGTGCGGCTTTCGTTGCGACGGGTCTCGTCCTTCTTGCGCTCGGCGGCACGAGCAGCGGCGTCTTCGGACGCTGGTGCGTCGGCGACTACCGGAGCCGGAGCAGCAGGTGCCGGCTCAGCCTTGGCAGCTGGCGCAGGCGCAGCGGCGGCAGTTTCGGTCGACTGGCGACGAGCCTGCTCTTCGTTGCGCTGGCGAACATCGGCCTCGACCTTGTCGCGAGCGGCATTCTCAGCCGCACGGCGCTCGTCCTGCTCACGCTTCTGCTCAGCCTGGATCTCTTCCGGGCTGCGCTGAACGAATACTTTCTTCTTGCGTACTTCTACGCTGATGCTTTTGCTACCGGCGACACGCAGCGTGCTGGTGGTCTTGCGCTGCAAGGTAATCTTGCGCGGCTCTTCCGCCTTGCTTTTGTGGCTGCTTTTCAAATGAGTCAGCAGAGTCTGCTTCTCATTGTCGGTCACTACCTGACCGGCGTCGGTGTGCGGCAGACCTGCCTCACGCATCTGCTGCAGCAGGCGCTCTACCGGTGCCTCGACCTCTTGGGCCAGTTCTTTCACCGTGACTTGCGTCATGCACTTCTCTCCTCAGGCCGCGCCTAATTACTCGAACCAGTGGGCTCGGGCGGCCATGATCAACTTGCCGGCACGCTCTTCGTCGATGCCGTCGATGTCGAGCAGGTCGTCAATCGACTGCTCGGCCAGGTCTTCGCGGTTAACCACGCCGCGCACCGCCAGTTCCGCCGCCAGGTCCTTGTCCATGCCCTCAAGGGAGAGCAGGTCTTCGGCCGGATGGGCGTCTGCCAGTTTTTCTTCGGTAGCGATGGCCTTGGTCAACAAACGGTCCTTGGCTCGAGCGCGGAGCTCATTGACGATATCTTCGTCAAAGCCATCGATGTTGAGCATTTCTTCCAACGGTACGTAGGCAATTTCTTCGAGGCTGGTAAAGCCTTCGTCGACCAGCACTTGGGCCAGCTCCTCGTCGACTTCCAGTTCATCGATGAAATTGCGCAGGATGTCACCGGTTTCTGCCTGCTGCTTGGCCTGGATGTCCTTCTCGGTCATCACGTTCAGGGTCCAGCCAGTCAGCTGACTGGCAAGGCGAACGTTCTGACCACCACGGCCAATGGCCTGGGCCAGGTTGTCCTCGGCAACGGCGATGTCCATTGCATGGGCATCTTCATCAACGATGATCGCCGCGACTTCGGCCGGCGACATGGCGTTGATGACAAATTGCGCCGGGTTATCGTCCCACAGGACGATATCCACACGCTCACCACCCAACTCTCCGGATACGGCCTGGACGCGCGAACCACGCATGCCGATACAGGCACCTTGCGGATCGATACGCTTGTCCTTGGAGCGGACGGCGATCTTGGCACGCGACCCCGGATCACGGGAGGCGGCCATGACTTCGATGAGGCCTTCAGCGATTTCCGGCACTTCGATGCGGAACAGCTCGATCAGCATCTGTGGCGCGGTACGCGACAGGATCAGCTGCGGGCCGCGGTTCTCGGTGCGGATTTCCTTGAGCAGCGCACGCAAGCGCACGCCAACACGGAAGGTCTCACGTGGAATGATGTCTTCGCGGGCCAGCAGCGCCTCGGCGTTGTTGCCCAGGTCGACGATGACGTTGTCGCGAGTGACCTTTTTGACGGTACCCGAGATGATCTCGCCAACGCGTTCGCGGTAAGCGTCAACCACCTGGGCGCGCTCGGCCTCGCGGACCTTCTGCACGATGACCTGCTTGGCGGTCTGGGCGGCGATACGACCGAATTCGATGGACTCGATCTTCTCTTCGATCACGTCACCTACCTTGGCTTCAGGGTGGGTCTCGTGAATCTTGGCCAGCCAGGTCTCGATAGCCGGATCGTCCAGATCGGCTTCGTCGACAACTGTCCAGCGACGGAAGGTCTCGTAGCTACCGGTGTGGCGGTTGATTTCCACACGCAGATCGACTTCGTCTTCAAAACGTTTTTTGGTTGCAGTAGCCAGGGCCACTTCCAGCGCTTCGAAAATGACGCCGGGCGGTACACCTTTTTCGTTGGATACCGATTCAACAACCAGCAGTACTTCTTTGCTCATCGTACGCCTCGCCTTGCGCAAGCCATTGGGCCCGGATAGTCCGCCGGGCCCGGCACGTCTCAGTCAAAACTGGGAATAATATTGGCCTTGTCGATCGAGTCGATCGGCAACAGGAACTCTTGATCGTCCACCTGGACCACCACATCCTGCTCCTCCACACCGCGGAGAAGGCCCTGGAAGTTACGACGACCCTCGAAGGGTGAGCGCAGCTTGATCTTCACTTGTTCGCCGGCATGCGAGGCAAACTGTTCGAGCGTGAACAGCGGGCGTTCCATGCCAGGAGAAGAAACCTCTAGGGTATATTCAGAGCTGATCGGATCTTCCACATCGAGAACGCTGCTGACCTGACGGCTGACTTCAGCACAGTCGTCCACCAGAATCCCGCCTTCCTTGTCGATGTAGACACGTAGTACCGAATGCTTGCCTTGGGAGACGAATTCAATCCCCCAGCATTCGAAGCCCAGCCCCGTGACCACCGGGGCCAACAAGGCCTGCAACTGTTCTAGCTTGCTCGACACCTGAACCCCCTCGTGCATGCTGTGCAAATGAAAAATGGGCGAAGCGCCCATCCCTGAAAGCGCCGTTGGACAACGACGCCGATAACTGTTCGGCTAGCAAAAAGCCCCTGAAAAGGGGCTCCGCTGAAGCTGGTTGCGGGGGCTGGATTTGAACCAACGACCTTCGGGTTATGAGCCCGACGAGCTACCAAGCTGCTCCACCCCGCGACAAAGCTGGGGCGAAAGTATAAGACCGAACCCGTTGCTGGGTCAATCCGACCTCCACCTACAAGAAAGCCCGCATAAAGCGGGCTCTCTTGCTTCAATTGGTACCGAGAAGGGGACTCGAACCCCTACACCCTATGGGCACAACCACCTCAAGGTTGCGTGTCTACCAATTCCACCACCTCGGCAATACTACTTCTTGAAACCCGTTACTTCTGCTCTTCGGTTGGAGGAGGTACATCACCAGCGTGGGTGGTTTCGCTCTTCTGCTCCTGGAGCACCGGTACATCATCATTTACTGCCGGCTTTGGCTTTTGCACTTCCAACACCGCTGGATCTGGAAGTCCCGCCTCGCTCAACTGGTGAGCTTGTTGCTTGGCGAAGTATCCTAACCCAAGTGCTGTCAGAAAGAAAGTGGCAGCAAGTATAGCAGTAAATTTACTCAGGAAGGTAGCAGAACCTTGGCTTCCGAACACAGTATTTGAAGCACCTGCGCCGAAAGATGCACCTGCTTCCGCACCTTTACCCTGTTGCAACAGAACCAGCACTACAAGCGACAGCGCTGCCAACAGATGAAAAACAACGATGACTGTTTCCAGCATTTGTTCAGTTTCCTGCGGCGCGACAAATTGCACCGAATTCGTCTGCGTTCAGGGATGCTCCACCAATGAGCCCCCCATCAATATCCGGCATGCCGAACAGTTCGGCCGCATTGGCCGCCTTCACGCTACCGCCGTAGAGAAGCTGCACATTTTCTGCAACTTCGGCGTCCTTCGCTGCCAACTGCTTGCGGATGGCGGCGTGCACATCCTGAGCCTGCTGCGGCGAGGCCGTCAAACCTGTACCGATGGCCCATACAGGCTCATAGGCAATGACTGCATTGGCAAAAGCGGCAATACCGAACGCGTCGATAACACTGCTTAGTTGACGCTCTACAACTTCTAGCGTCTTGCCTGCTTCGCGCTCTGCGAGAGTTTCCCCTATACAGAGCACTGGCGTCAAACCACTTTTCTGAGCGGCTGCAAACTTGTCATTCAGCACTTCTTCACGTTCGCCGATAATCTGGCGACGCTCGGAGTGGCCAATCAACACCAACTTGCAGCCTACTTCAGCCAACTGACTCGGTGCAATTTCACCGGTCAGCGCACCCTGTTCGGGCATTACTGCAGAATTCTGGGCTCCAACCGCGATCCCTTTGCCTTTCAGGCCATCAATGACTCCATTGATGAACAGGGCCGGTGGAAACACCGCAACTTCGACACCTTCGGGAATGAGCATTTTGCCCAAGCCTTGAGTCAGCTCAGCGACGCTGGCGCGGTTACCGTGCATCTTCCAGTTACCAGCTACCATAGGGCGACGCATGCTTTACCTCGTCGGTCAAAGTGGGCGCAGATCTTACCCAACCCGATCTGCGCTGGCAAGCCCAATTCAGATACAAACTTCAGCAACCAGCTTGGCCAGGGCTTCGGCGTGCGTCCGCACCTGGCTTTCGTCGTCACCTTCGACCATCACCCGGACCAGCGGCTCGGTGCCGGACTTGCGCAACAGCACACGCCCCCGCCCCGCCATGTCCTCGGTAGCCTTGGCACTGGCCTCCTGCACCGCTGGGTGCTCCAGCGGGTCGACCTTGCTTGCGCCGAAGCGCACGTTGATCAGCACCTGCGGGCACTTGCGCAGGGCCTGACGGGCCTGTGCCAGGGTCTCACCGCGGCGCCTCAAGGCCAGCAGCACCTGCAGGGCGGCAATAATCGCATCACCGGTGGTGGTGTGGTTGCAGCACACCACGTGCCCGGAGTTTTCGCCACCCACCAGCCAGTTGCGCTCGAGCAGCTCGGCCATGACGTAGCGATCGCCTACCTTGGCCCGCACGAACGGAATATCCAGGTCCTTGAGCGCGAGCTCCAGGCCCAGGTTGCTCATCAGCGTACCCACCACACCGCCCTGCAACTTGCCACGCTCGTGAAGGTCACGGGCGATGATGAACAGCAACTCGTCGCCGTCGACAATGGCACCGGTATGGTCAACCATCAGCACGCGGTCGCCATCGCCATCGAAGGCGATGCCCAGGTCGGCGTGGCCTACCAGTACCGCCGCCTGCAGCGACTCGATATGGGTTGAACCGCAACTTTCGTTGATGTTCAGGCCATCAGGCTGCGCATGCAGTACGGTTACATCGGCACCCAGCTCGCGGAACACGCTCGGCGCGACCTTGTAGGTGGCGCCATGGGCGCAGTCGACCACCAGCTTGAGGCCATCGAAGCTGGTGCTGGTAGGCACGCTGCTCTTGCAGAATTCGATGTAGCGGCCGGCAGCGTCGTTGATCCGCGACACTTTGCCCAGCTTGCTCGACTCGACCACCGTCATGGGCTGGTCAAGCAGCTCTTCGATCATCAGCTCGACTTCGTCCGGCAGCTTGGTGCCCTGGCCCGAGAAGAACTTGATGCCGTTGTCATCGTGCGGGTTGTGCGAGGCACTGATGACGATACCTGCCTCGGCATGGAAGGTGCGCGTGAGGTAGGCAATGGCCGGGGTTGGCATCGGCCCGAGCAGCATCACGTCGGCACCCGCCGCGGACAGGCCGGCCTCGAGTGCGGACTCGAACATGTACCCGGAGATACGCGTGTCCTTGCCCACCAGCACGCGGCAGTTGCCCTGCTTGCGGAAGGCCATGCCCGCCGCCCAACCCAGCTTCAGCATGAAGTCAGGGGTGATCGGGTATTCGCCGACGCGACCACGGATGCCGTCGGTACCAAAGTATTTTCTGCTCATAGGGACTCCAATGTTCTTATTCGGCGTTCTGTACCGCAGCGATCATGCGCACTACATCGGCGGTTTCGGCCACATCATGGACGCGCAGAATACTGGCCCCCTTGGTCATGGCCAATGCCGCCAGCGCCAGGCTGCCATACAGCCGCTCACCGACCGGACGATCCAGCGTCAGGCCGATCATGCTCTTGCGTGAAACGCCCACCAGCAGCGGGCGCCCCAGGCGATAGAGCGCTTCCATGTGTTTGAACAGGCTCAGGTTGTGCGCCAGGGTCTTGGCGAACCCGAAGCCCGGGTCGAGAATGATGCGATCCGCACCGATGCCCGCTGCTGCGCAAGCGGCCATCCGTTGTTCAAGATACCGCGTTACGTCGGCGGTCACATCCTCGTAATGCGGGTCATCCTGCATGTTCCCGGGCTCGCCGCGCATGTGCATCAGGCACACCGGCAAACCGGTAGCCGCTGCCGCGTCCAGCGCGCCATCGCGCTCCAGTGCACGCACATCGTTGATCAGGCCGGCACCCAGCCGGGCTGACTCGCGAATGACCGCAGGCGTAGAGGTATCCACCGAGATGACCACGTCGAGGCGGGCGTTGATGGCCTCGACCATCGGCGCTACCCGTTCGAGCTCCTCGGTTACCGACACTGCACGCGCACCGGGGCGAGTCGACTCGCCACCAATGTCGATCAGTGTCGCACCGGCCGCGACCATGGCCTCGGCATGGCGCAACGCCTCATCGCGCTGGCTGAAGCGACCACCATCGGAAAAGGAGTCGGGGGTGATGTTGAGAATACCCATGACATGGGTACGGGACAAATCAAGAACCCGGTTGCCGCAAGGCAACCGGGTCGGGTACAGCTTCGAGCTCATAGATGCCCTTAGAGTTGAGCCGCTGGGCCGCCAATCGGCGATTCTGGACGATCATTCTGGGCAGTCGGGGTGCCCGAGTTCTTGTCGTCATCCCAGTCACGCGGTTCGCGTGGCGTACGACCAGCCATGATGTCGTCGATCTGGTCGGCATCGATGGTCTCGTACTTCATCAGCGCTTCGGTCATCGCTTCGAGCTTGTCGCGGTTGTCGATCAGCAGCTGCTTGGCGGTGGCGTAGCACTGGTCGATGATGCTGCGCACCTCGGAGTCGATCAGCTTGGCGGTCTCGCCGGACACGCTGGCGTGCTGGCTGCCAGCACTGCGGCCGAGGAACACTTCACCCTCTTCTTCCGCATACATCAGCGGGCCGAGTTTTTCCGACAGGCCCCACTTGGTGACCATGTTCCGGGCGAGCTGGCTGGCGCGCATGATGTCGTTGGACGCACCCGTGGTGACACCGTCGAAGCCCAAGGTCATTTCTTCGGCGATACGGCCACCGTACAGCGAGCAGATCTGGCTGATCAGCGCGCGCTTGGACAGGCTGTAGCGGTCTTCCTCGGGCAGGAACATGGTCACGCCCAGCGCGCGACCGCGCGGGATGATCGACACCTTGTACACCGGGTCGTGCTCAGGCACCAGGCGACCGACGATGGCGTGGCCAGCTTCGTGGTAAGCGGTGTTTTTCTTTTCTTTCTCGGACATGACCATGGTCTTGCGCTCAGCGCCCATCATGATCTTGTCCTTGGCCAGCTCGAACTCTTTCATTTCGACCAGGCGCTTGTTGGAACGCGCAGCGAACAGCGAAGCCTCGTTGACCAGGTTGGCCAGGTCGGCACCGGAGAAGCCAGGGGTACCACGGGCAATGACCGCCGGGTTGACGTTGTCGCCAATCGGCACTTTGCGCATGTGCACCTTGAGGATCTGCTCACGGCCGCGAATGTCGGGCAGGCCAACCACCACCTGGCGGTCGAAGCGGCCTGGGCGCAGCAGCGCAGGGTCAAGTACGTCCGGACGGTTGGTGGCGGCGATGACGATGATGCCATCGTTCATTTCGAAGCCGTCCATCTCGACCAGCAACTGGTTGAGGGTCTGCTCACGCTCGTCGTGACCGCCGCCCATGCCGGCGCCACGGTGGCGACCCACGGCGTCGATCTCGTCGATGAAGATGATGCACGGCGCGTGCTTCTTGGCCTGCTCGAACATGTCGCGCACACGGCTGGCGCCGACGCCGACGAACATCTCGACGAAGTCCGAACCGGAAATGGTGAAGAACGGTACCTTGGCTTCACCGGCGATGGCCTTGGCCAGCAGGGTCTTACCGGTACCCGGCGGGCCGACCATCAGCACGCCACGCGGGATGCGGCCACCCAGGCGCTGGAACTTGCCCGGGTCACGCAGGAATTCGACCAGCTCGCCAACCTCTTCCTTGGCTTCGTCGCAACCTGCAACGTCGGCCAGGGTGGTTTTTACCTGGTCTTCGGACAGCAGGCGCGCCTTGCTCTTGCCGAAGCTCATCGGCCCGCCCTTGCCGCCTGCGCCACCTTGCATCTGGCGCATGAAGAACATGAACACGGCGATGATCACCAGGATCGGGAAGCTTGCCACCAGCAATTGAGTCCAGATGCTCTGCTGCTCGGGCTGCTTGCCTTCGACGACCACATGATTGTCGACCAGGTCGCCGATCAGGCCGTTGTCGGTAATGGCCGGGCGAACCGTCTTGAAGCTGTCGCCGTCGGCGCGCTTGCCGGTAATGATGTAGCCGTCGACGGTCACACGCTCGACCTTGCCATCCTTGACCTGCTGGATGAAGTCGGAGTAGTTGAGGGTCTGCGGCTCGTTAGGGCTGGAGAAGTTGTTCATCACTGTCACCAGGACAGCTGCGATGATCAACCACAGGATCAGATTCTTTGCCATGTCGTTCAATTCGCTACCCTCTGAGGCCGGCGCACGACGCAGCCGTGCCTCGCATGATATTCATCGCCCTAACTTACTACATTACCTACGCATCCGCAGGCACCGTCTGTAACCCTTTGTGAAACCTAGACTACACGAAGTTCGGACGATCCTGACGGGGTAGCCGATTGGAAATAACTATCGGCCACCCCGTGGCACGCCTTTCACACGCCTTTGAAACCTTTGCCCAGCAGGTACTGCTCACGCGAGCGATCTCGCGACGAGGACGGCTTGCGCATCTGCACCTTGTCGAACTTGGTGCGCACATCCTTCAGGTACATGTCGAAGCCTTCGCCCTGGAAAATCTTGATGAGGAAGTCACCACCCGGCTTGAGCACACGGGTTGCCAGGTCCAATGCCAGTTCGCACAGGAACATGGCACGCGGCATGTCCACCTCGGGCGTACCACTCATATTGGGGGCCATGTCGGAAATCACAAGGTCTACGTGCGAATCACCGACAGCGTCGAGGATCTGTTGCAGCACTTCATCCTGGGTGAAGTCGCCCTGAATGAAGGTAACGTCAGGGATCGAGTCCATTTCCAGAATGTCGGAAGCGATCAGGCGGCCTTGGCCACCAATCAGACGACTGGTCACCTGTGACCAGCCGCCCGGGGCTGCGCCCAGGTCGATGACGCTCATGCCAGGACGGATCAGGCGGTCTTTCTCCTGAATCTCCAGCAGTTTGTAGCTCGCACGCGAGCGGTAGCCATCCTTCTGCGCTTGCTTAACAAAAGGGTCGTTAAAATGCTCTCGCAGCCAGTTGGCGCTGCTTTTGGAACGTTGTACCACGGGGCACCTCGATGATATGCGTCGTGATTGACTGGGCGGAGCCAGGGGCCCTCGGGTAAAATGCCTGTCAATTTTACAGAATCAGACGGAAAGGGTCAGATTATGCCGCTCAATAACGAGCAGAAGAAGCAATACAAGTCCATTGGTCATGACCTGAAGCCGGTCCTGATCGTTGCTGGCAACGGTGTGAACGAAGGCGTGGCCGCCGAATTGGAGCGTGCGCTCGCCGATCATGAGCTGATCAAGGTCGAGATTCGCTCCGAAGATCGTGAAGAACGTGCCGCCGCCATTGCCGAGCTGTGCAAGGTGGGCCGCGCCGAGCTGGTGCAGACCATCGGCAAGAAAGCGCTGATCTACCGCAAGAACCCGCAGCCGAACAAGCAGCTGTCCAACATCCACCGTTTCAAGTAACGGTGGCGCCGATCAGTGGCGCGCCTTGCGCGCCCTGACCGGTACCGGTTGGGCCACCAGCACGATGCCGGAAAAACCCAGCACCAGGAAACAGAACATCTGCCAGCGCTCGCCGACCGAAATGCCGTAGCGCAAGGTGTAATACCCCACACAGGCTGCAAAACCCAGCAGCAGCATCTGGCCACGGAATTGCCGCCACCAGGCAGCCAGGCCATCCACCCTCGCCAGCACGGCCAATTGGGTAAGCAACCCTAACAGCGCCACGCCAATCAACCAGCGGTCGATCTGCCCGGCGATGTCCTGCACCAGCAACGGTGCCAGGCCACTGACCTTGAGCGCCGGCACCAACCCCACGTGGAACACCCACAGGCCTCCGACCCAGAATACCTGGGCCAGCTGCCAGAGGATCCCCTCGAGGGATGGCGCCCGAAGGCGCCTGTCAGATGTGCTGGACTTCGACAATCTCGTACTCGACCGTGCCGCTTGGCGTCTTGATGACGACGACGTCGCCCTCTTCCTTGCCGATGATGGCACGGGCAATCGGCGCGCTGGCCGAAAGTTTGCCGAGCTTGATATTGGCCTCGTCCTCACCAACGATCTGGTACTTCACACGCTCGTCGGTTTCGGTGTTGGCCAGCTCCACGGTGGTACCGAAGATGACCTTGCCGGTATGGGGGATGGTGGTCACATCGATCACCACCGAGTTCTGCAGGCGGCCTTCGATATCACGGATACGTGCCTCGACCATGCCCTGCTCTTCACGGGCGGCATGGTATTCGGCGTTTTCCTTGAGGTCACCCAGTTCGCGCGCTTCACCAATCGCCTGGCTCAGGCGTGGGCGCTCGGTCTTGCTCAGGAACAGGTGCTCCTCTTCCAGGGCGCGAGCGCCCTGGACGGTCATCGGGTATTTGGTAATGCTCATGCTTCAAGTCCTGCATGCAGATCCTGCAAGCGACGAACGGTCTTTTCAGGGCCGAATTTCAGCGCTTCGCAGATGGCTTCACCTGCCGCAATGGTCGTGGTGCAGTAGATCTTGTGCTGCAGCGCATTGCGACGAATCGAGTAGGAATCGGCGATCGACTGGCGCCCTTCGGTGGTGTTGATGATCAGCGACACTTCGTCGTTCTTGATCATGTCTACCACGTGCGGACGACCTTCGGTCACTTTGTTCACGCGGCGCACTTTCAGGCCGGCCGCTTCGATAACCTTGGCGGTACCTGCAGTAGCAACCACTTCGAAGCCCAGGGCGATCAGGTCACGGGCAACGCCAGCCACTTGTGGCTTGTCGTCGTCACGTACGCTGATGAACGCGGTACCGCCGGTCGGCAGCACTTCGCTGGCACCCATCTGGGCCTTGGCGAACGCTTCACCGAAGCTGTCACCGACACCCATGACTTCACCGGTCGATTTCATCTCAGGGCCGAGGATCGGGTCAACCCCTGGGAACTTGGCGAACGGGAAGACGGCTTCCTTGACGCTGTAGAAGTTCGGGATGATTTCCTTGGTGAAGCCCAGTTCTTTCAGGGTTTTGCCAGCCATGACGCGGGCAGCGATCATCGCCAGGGAAGTGCCGATGCACTTGGAAACGAACGGTACGGTACGCGAGGCGCGCGGGTTGACTTCGATCACGTAGATCTTGTCGCCCTGCAGGGCCAACTGCACGTTCATCAGGCCGACAACCCCCAGCTCCAGGGCCATTTTCGACACCTGTACACGGACTTCGTCCTGCACTTCCTTGCTCAGCGAGTAAGGCGGCAGCGAGCACGCCGAGTCACCGGAGTGAACGCCGGCCTGTTCGATGTGCTGCATGATTGCGCCGATGACCACGTCGGTACCGTCGCAGACCGCATCAACGTCCATCTCGATGGCGCAGTTGAGGAAGTGGTCGAGCAGTACCGGGCTGTCATTGGACACCTGTACGGCTTCACGCAGGTAGCGCTTGAGCTCGTCCAGTTCGTAGACGATTTCCATCGCGCGGCCGCCCAGTACGTAGGACGGGCGCACCACCAGTGGGTAACCGATGCTGCCAGCGGCACGGATGGCTTCGTCTTCGCTGCGCACGGTAGCGTTTGGCGGCTGCAGCAGGTTCAGGCGCTGAACCATCTGCTGGAAGCGCTCACGGTCTTCGGCACGGTCGATGGCGTCCGGGCTGGTACCGATGATCGGTACGCCGGCTTCTTCCAGCGCGCGAGCCAGTTTCAGCGGGGTCTGGCCGCCGTAATGGACGATGACGCCCTTCGGCTTCTCGACGCGGCAGACTTCCAGCACGTCTTCCAGGGTCAGCGGCTCGAAGTAGAGACGGTCGGAGGTGTCGTAGTCGGTGGAGACGGTCTCCGGGTTGCAGTTGACCATGATGGTCTCGTAACCGTCTTCACGCAGCGCCAGGGCCGCGTGTACGCAGCAGTAGTCGAACTCGATGCCTTGGCCGATACGGTTCGGGCCACCGCCCAGGATCATGATCTTGTCGCGGGTCGACGGATTGGCCTCGCACTCTTCCTCGTAGGTCGAATACAGGTAGGCGGTGTCGGTGGCGAACTCGGCGGCGCAGGTATCGACGCGCTTGTAGACCGGGAACACTTCCAGCTTGTGACGGTGACGGCGCAGATTCTTGTCGGTGATGCCGAGCAGTTTGGCCAGGCGCTGGTCCGAGAAGCCCTTGCGCTTGAGGCGCAGCATGTAGTCCTTGTCGATGGCCGACAGGGCCAGGGTCTTGACCTTCTCTTCTTCCTTGATCAGATCTTCCATCTGCACCAGGAACCACATGTCGATGCCGGTCAGGGCGAAGATTTCTTCGCAGGTCATGCCCGAACGCATGGCGTCGGCCACGTACCAGATACGCTCGGCACCTGGCACGGTCAGTTCGCGCTTGAGGATGCTGGCGGCATCAGGGCTGGCCAGGTCGACTTTCGGGTCCAGACCGCAGGCACCGACTTCCAGGCCGCGCAGGGCTTTCTGCAGGGACTCCTGGAAGGTACGGCCGATGGCCATGACTTCACCCACGGACTTCATCTGGGTGGTCAGGCGGGCGTCGGCTTTCGGGAATTTCTCGAAGGCAAAGCGCGGCAGCTTGGTGACGACGTAGTCGATCGACGGCTCGAAGGACGCTGGGGTGCGGCCGCCGGTGATGTCGTTCTGCAGCTCGTCCAGGGTGTAACCAATGGCCAGCTTGGCGGCGATCTTGGCGATCGGGAAGCCGGTAGCCTTGGAGGCCAGGGCGGACGAACGCGATACACGCGGGTTCATCTCGATGACGACCATGCGGCCGGTGTCCGGGCAGATACCGAACTGCACGTTGGAACCGCCGGTTTCAACACCGATTTCACGCAGCACCGCCAGCGAGGCGTTGCGCATGATCTGGTATTCCTTGTCGGTCAGGGTCTGCGCCGGGGCAACGGTGATCGAGTCGCCGGTGTGCACGCCCATCGGGTCGAAGTTTTCGATCGAGCAGACGATGATGCAGTTGTCCTTTTTGTCGCGGACCACTTCCATCTCGTACTCTTTCCAGCCGATCAGCGATTCGTCGATCAGCAGCTCCTTGGTCGGCGACAGGTCCAGACCGCGGGTGCAGATTTCTTCGAATTCTTCACGGTTGTAAGCAATACCGCCACCGGTGCCACCCATGGTGAACGACGGGCGAATGATGCACGGGAAGCCAAGCTTCTCGAGGACCGCGTTGGCCTCTTCCATGCTGTGGGCGATACCGGAGCGCGGGCACTCCAGGCCGATGTCCTTCATCGCCTTGTCGAAGCGCGAACGGTCTTCAGCCTTGTCGATGGTGTCGGCGTTGGCACCGATCATCTCTACGCCGAACTTCTCCAGAACGCCATGGCGCTCCAGGTCCAGGGCGCAGTTCAGCGCGGTCTGGCCACCCATGGTAGGCAGCACGGCGTCCGGGCGCTCTTTCTCGATGATCTTGGCCACCGACTGCCACTTGATCGGCTCGATGTAGGTGGCGTCGGCCATGGCCGGGTCGGTCATGATGGTGGCCGGGTTGGAGTTCACCAGGATGACGCGGAAACCTTCCTCGCGCAGGGCTTTGCAAGCCTGGGCGCCGGAGTAGTCGAATTCGCAGGCCTGGCCGATCACGATCGGGCCAGCGCCGAGAATCAGGATGCTTTTGATGTCTGTACGTTTTGGCATGGTTGTCACTCAAATCCGCGGGTCAGTCGGCAAGCCGTCTTGAACAATCTGGGTCAGGCGCTTCCGGGCACGGCGCAAGCCGGCCCGGGGCCTTGATGCAGGATGCTCAGCGGCGCTTGGCCATGGCATCGGTGAAACGATCGAACAGTGGCGCGACGTCGGTCGGGCCTGGGCTCGCTTCAGGGTGGCCCTGGAAGCTGAACGCGCTCTTGTCGGTGCGCTCGATGCCCTGCAGGGTACCGTCGAACAGCGACTTGTGGATGGCGCGGACGTTGCCCGGCAGGCTAGCTTCGTCGACGGCGAAGCCGTGGTTCTGGCTGGTGATCATGACCACGCCGGTGTCCAGGTCCTGGACCGGGTGGTTGGCGCCGTGGTGGCCGTGGCCCATCTTCACGGTCTTGGCGCCGGAGGCCAGGGCCAGCAGCTGGTGGCCGAGGCAGATGCCGAACACCGGGATCTCGGTTTCGAGGATCTCTTTGATCGCCTGGATGGCGTAGTCGCATGGCTCGGGGTCACCCGGGCCGTTGGACAGGAACACGCCATCGGGGTTGAGCGCGAGCACTTCGCTGGCCGGGGTTTGGGCAGGCACCACGGTCACGCGGCAGCCACGGGCGACCAGCATGCGCAGGATGTTCAGCTTGACGCCGTAGTCGAAGGCGACCACGTGGTACGGCAGCTCGGAAGCTTCGAGGGTCGGGTGGCTGTCGGTTTTCAGCTCCCACACGCTGGAGCGCCACTCGTAGCGCTCTTTGGTGGAAACGACCTTGGCCAGGTCCATGCCCTTCAGGCCTGGGAAGGCACGGGCAGCGGCGATGGCGGCTTCTTCGCTGATGTTGTCACCAGCGAGGATGCAGCCGTTCTGGGCGCCCTTTTCACGCAGGATACGGGTCAGGCGGCGAGTGTCGATGCCAGCGATGGCGACGACATTGTTGGCCTTCAGGTAGTCAGGCAGCGACTGGGTGTTACGCCAGTTGCTGGCCAGCAGCGGCAGGTCACGGATGACCAGGCCAGCGGACCAGACACGGTTCGATTCGGCGTCTTCCGGCGTGGTGCCGGTGTTGCCGATGTGCGGATAGGTCAGGGTAACGATTTGCTGCGCGTAGGAAGGGTCTGTAAGGATTTCCTGGTAGCCGGTCATAGCGGTGTTGAATACCACCTCACCAACGGTTTGACCGTCGGCACCAATGGCTTCACCGCGAAAAATACTGCCGTCGGCAAGGGCGAGTATGGCTGGCTTTGTCAAGAAGACCTCCCGTAAATCAAGCATGAAAGGGCGATCGCAGGTTGCAAAAAAGCGGAGTGACGTATGGACACGTCACCCCGCTTTCATGTGCTGAATTCAATTCGCTGCGCGCTTTTAGTGGACACACTAAAGCTGTAGCTTACAGAAAAGTGCGTTTTGGGTCTACCGTATATGTGCCTCTAAAACACATGATTGCGACAGGGGGTGCCTTGCACCCCATCGCCGGCAAGCCGGCTCCCCCATGTCATGCACCCACCCGAAGGTTTGCACGCCCCTGTGGGAACCGGCTTGCCGGCGATAGGGCCATCACAATCATTGCAAGCGTCAGCGCAGCTCCAGCACATCCTGCATGTCATACAAGCCAGCCTCACGCCCATCCAGCCACAGCGCCGCACGCACAGCGCCCTTGGCGAAGGTCATGCGGCTGGACGCCTTGTGCGTGATCTCCAGCCGCTCGCCTTCAGCGGCGAACAGCACGGTGTGATCACCCACCACATCGCCGGCACGCACAGTGGCGAAGCCGATGGTCTTGCGATCACGCGCGCCGGTCTGGCCTTCGCGGCCATACACCGCCACTTCCTGCAGGTCACGGCCCAGCGCATTGGCAACCACTTCACCCATGCGCAGCGCAGTACCCGACGGGGCATCGACCTTGTGCCGGTGGTGCGCCTCGATGATCTCGATGTCGACTTCATCGCCCAGCACGCGCGCTGCCATGTCCAGCAACTTGAGGCTGAGGTTCACGCCAACGCTGAAGTTGGCGGCGAAGACGATCGGAATATCCTTGCCCGCCTCGGCCAGCAGCTGCTTCTCTTCGACGCTGAACCCGGTGGTGCCGATGATCATCGCCTTGCCGTGCTTGCGGCAGAACGCCAGGTTCTTAAGGGTCACCGAAGGGTGAGTGAAGTCGATCAGCACGTCGAAATCGTCGGCCACCTTGGCCAGGTCATCCGACAGCAGCACGCCGATGCGGCCCAGGGCCGCCAGCTCGCCGGCATCAGCCCCGACCAGCGAGCTGTCCGGGCGATCGATCGCCGCGGTCAGCCCGGCACCCGGGGTTTGCTGCACAGCTTCGATCAGGGTCTTGCCCATCCGCCCCGCCGCGCCCATCACTGCAATACGTCGCATAGCTATTTCCTTGTCAGAGGTCGCCGAAGAAGCGCTTCACGCCATCGAACCAACCATTGGCCTTGGGCGAATGGGAGCTGTCGCCTTCGAGCGAATCACGCAGCTCTTCGAGCAGTTCGCGCTGGCGACGGCTGAGGTTGACCGGGGTTTCCACTGCCACGCGGCACAGCAGGTCACCCGCACCACCGCCACGCACCGGCGCCACACCCTTGCCACGCAGGCGGAACTGCTTGCCGGTTTGGGTGCCTTCCGGGATTTTCAGCTTTACACGGCCATCCAGGGTCGGCACTTCCAGCTCGCCACCCAGGGCAGCGTCGGTGTAGCTGATCGGCACTTCGCAATACAGGTGCTTGCCGTCACGCTGGAAGATCTCGTGCTCGCGCACGTTGATGACCACATACAGGTCGCCGGTCGGGCCACCATGGGTGCCCGCCTCGCCTTCGCCAGACAGGCGAATGCGGTCGCCGGTATCGACGCCCGCCGGCACCTTGACCGACAGGGTCTTGTACTCCTCGACACGGCCTTCGCCATGGCACGCGTTGCAAGGGTCGGTGATGATCTTGCCCTGGCCATGGCAGCGCGGGCAGGTTTGCTGCACCGAGAAGAAGCCCTGCTGCATGCGCACCTGGCCGATACCGCCGCAGGTTGGGCAAGTGGACGGGGTCGAGCCCTTTTTCGCACCGCTGCCGTCGCACGGCTGGCAGTTGACCAGTGTCGGCACACGGATACTGACCGTTGTGCCGCGCACCGCTTCTTCCAGGTTCAGCTCCAGGGTGTAGCGCAGGTCGCTGCCGCGTGCGGCACCACCACGACCACCGCCCCGGCCACCGCCGAAGAAGTCACTGAACACATCGCCAAAGATGTCGGAGAAGTTGGCGCCGCCGAAGCCAGCACCACCGCCACCCATGCTTGGGTCGACGCCAGCGTGACCATACTGGTCGAACGCTGCACGCTTGCTGGCGTCAGACAGCACTTCGTAGGCCTCGTTGGCCTCCTTGAACTTGTCTTCCGACTCTTTATCACCGGGGTTGCGGTCCGGGTGGAACTTCATCGCCAGTCGACGATAGGCCTTCTTCAGGTCTGCTTCACTGGCGCCGCGCTCGACACCCAGGACCTCATAATAATCACGCTTGGACATAGGTCATTTGCACCTTGTTGGGCGTCAGGCATCCGCGCCGCGCCATCAGCACCTGCCTGCACACCACGAATGGCCCAGACAAACACTGTAAAAATTCTCGAATTCCAGATACGCCAACGCGGGAGCAAGCCCCCGCGCGGCGACATCCTACCAGCTCACCGACAAAGGCCGGTGAGCTGGCCGACAACATGCAACGATTACTTCTTGTCGTCGCCTTTGACTTCTTCGAACTCAGCGTCAACCACGTCATCGTGCTTGGCTTCCGGCTCGGCTTGCTGAGCGCCGCCCTGAGGCTGTTCGGCCGACTGCTCGGCGTACATCTTCTGGGCTACCGGTGCGGAGACCTTGGACAGCTCTTCGACCTTGGCCTCGATGGCAGCCTTGTCGTCGCCTTTGACAGCGGCTTCCAGGGCAACCACGGCCGCTTCGATGGCGGTTTTTTCTTCGGCAGTGACCTTGTCACCTGCGTCGACAACCATCTTGCGGGTCGAGTGAACCAGCGCATCACCCTGGTTACGGGCAGCAGCCAGCTCTTCGAACTTGCGGTCTTCCTCGGCGTTGGCCTCGGCGTCACGCACCATGCGCTCGACTTCTTCGTCCGACAGGCCGGAGTTGGCCTTGATCACGATCGACTGAGCCTTACCGGTGGCCTTGTCTTTCGCGCCGACGTGCAGGATGCCGTTGGCGTCGATGTCGAAGGTCACTTCGATCTGCGGAACACCACGCGGTGCTGGCGGGATGTCAGCCAGGTCGAACTTGCCCAGCGACTTGTTCTGCGCAGCTTGCTTACGCTCGCCCTGCAGTACGTGAATGGTCACTGCGCCCTGGTTGTCGTCGGCAGTCGAGAACACCTGCGACTTCTTGGTCGGGATGGTGGTGTTCTTCTCGATCAGCGCGGTCATCACGCCACCCATGGTTTCGATACCCAGGGTCAGCGGGCTGACGTCCAGCAGCAGCACGTCTTTTACGTCACCGGCCAGAACGGCACCCTGGATGGCAGCACCCATGGCAACGGCTTCGTCCGGGTTGACGTCTTTACGCGCTTCTTTACCGAAGAAATCGGCAACTTCTTTCTGCACCAGCGGCATACGGGTCTGACCGCCAACCAGGATCACGTCGTCGATCTTGCTGGCGTCGATACCGGCGTCCTTCAGCGCGATGCGGCAAGGCTCGATGGTACGCTTGACCAGGTCCTCGACCAGCGCTTCCAGCTTGGAGCGGGAGATCTTCACGTTCAGGTGCTTAGGACCGGTGGCATCTGCAGTGATGTACGGCAGGTTGACATCGGTCGACTGAGCGGACGACAGCTCGATCTTGGCTTTTTCAGCAGCTTCTTTCAGACGCTGCAGGGCCAGTGGATCGTTCTTCAGGTCCATGCCCGACTCTTTCTTGAACTCATCGACGAGGTAGTCGATCAGGCGCATGTCGAAGTCTTCACCACCCAGGAAGGTGTCGCCGTTGGTGGCCAGTACTTCGAACTGGTGCTCACCGTCGACTTCGGCGATTTCGATGACCGAAACGTCGAAGGTACCGCCACCCAGGTCATAAACGATGACGGTGTGGTCGCCCTTGGCCTTGTCCATGCCGTACGCCAGTGCAGCGGCGGTCGGTTCGTTGATGATGCGTTTTACGTCCAGGCCAGCGATGCGGCCGGCGTCTTTGGTGGCCTGACGCTGGCTGTCGTTGAAGTAGGCCGGAACGGTGATGACCGCTTCGGTGACGGGCTCGCCGAGGTAGTCTTCGGCGGTCTTCTTCATTTTTTTCAGGACTTCGGCGCTGATTTGCGGCGGAGCCATTTCCTTGCCAGCAGCCTCGACCCAGGCGTCACCGTTGTTCGCCTTGACGATCTTGTACGGCACCAGCTTGATGTCTTTCTGCACGACGTCTTCTTCGAAGCGGCGGCCAATCAGGCGCTTCACTGCGAACAGGGTGTTGTGCGGGTTGGTCACAGCCTGGCGCTTGGCCGACTGACCTACCAGGATTTCGCCATCGTTGGCGTAGGCCACGATCGAAGGGGTAGTACGCGCGCCTTCGGCGTTTTCGATGACCTTGACGTTACCGTTTTCCAGAATGGAGACGCACGAGTTGGTGGTCCCCAGGTCGATACCGATGATTTTACCCATGTTAACTCTCCCGAAACTTGAATTTGGTAGCAGCGACTACTTTTGGCCAACTGCAGTAATACTTGAAGGCTTGACACCTAGATGGGGATGCCCCGGTGGATTTCAAGCCTTCTCATCGATCGAAGGTTGCGCTGCGCTCGGCGCCTTGCTGACCACCACCATGGCGGGGCGCAGCAGGCGGCCGTTGAGCAGGTAGCCCTTCTGGAACACGTTGAGCACGCTGTTCGGCTCGACTTCGGCGCTCTCCTGCATGGCCATCGCCTGGTGATGATCGGCGTTGAACGGCTGGCCGTGCGGGTCGATGGCTTCGAGGTTGTAGCGCTTGAGGGTGTCCTGGAACATCTTCAGGGTCAGCTCGACACCTTCACGGGTGTTCTTGACCTGTTCGTCAGCAGGGTCGAGATGGGTCAGGGCCATCTCCAGGCTGTCGATCACCGGCAGCAGGTCGCCCGAGAACTTCTCGAGGGCGAACTTGCGGGCCTTGTCGACTTCCTGCTCAGCGCGGCGAATGCTGTTCTGCGCGTCAGCGGCGACACGCAGGGCTTGATCCTTGGCTGCGGCCAGCTGCTCCTCGAGCTCCTGAACGCGGGCGCCGTTATCCACTGCACCGGCCTCTTCGGGGTTAAGGTCTTGGTCTTTCAGCTGTTCGTCAGCCATGGGTCTCTCCTCCGCAATTTCTGTTGTACGAGCAAAGCTCGCCGTGTCTGCGGGCTATATGGGGCCGGAAAAACCAGCTTCAAGGGGCAAGGCGCTTTTCAGGGTGCAGGCAAAATCCGCCAGCAGGCATTGGCAGGGCAGAAAAAAGTACTGTATAAATAACCAGACCCAACCCTCGGGAGCGGCCCCCATGCTGGTGCACCTGTCCATTCATAACTACGCCATCGTCGAACACCTCGACCTCGAACTCGCCCGCGGCATGTCCGTCATTACCGGCGAGACCGGCGCTGGCAAATCGATCATGCTCGACGCCCTCGGCCTTACCCTCGGCGACCGGGCCGACAGCGGCGTGGTGCGCCCTGGCGCCGACAAGGCCGACATCCTGGCCACCTTCGACCTGGTGGACATCCCCGAAGCTCACACCTGGCTGGCCGAGCGCGACCTGGCCAACGAAGGCCTGTGCATCCTGCGCCGGGTCATCACTGCCGAGGGCCGCAGCCGCGGCTATATCAATGGCACGCCCTGCCCGCTGGGCGACTTGAAGGCACTGGGCGAGCTGCTGATCGACATCCACAGCCAGCACGAACACCAGTCGCTGCTCAAAACCGACACCCACCGCCGCCTGCTCGACGAGTACGCCGGCGCCATCGACCTGGCCCGCCAGGTGCAACTGGCGGCCAAGCGCTGGAACCAGACCCGCCTTGAGCTGGAGCGCCTGACCAACTCCGGTGACGAGCAACGCGCCCGCCACCAGCTGCTCAGCTATCAACTGGAAGAGCTGGACAACCTGGGCCTGGGTGAAAACGAACTGGAGCAGTTGGAGCAGGAACACAAGAACCTGACCAACGCCGAAGCCCTGTTCGGCATCTGCCGCCAGGTCATCGACCAGTGCAGCGAGAGCGACTCGGGCAATGTGCTCGCCGCCCTCACTACCAGCCTCAATCGCCTAAGCGCCGCCAGCAACACGCCCAAGGCGCTGGGCGAGGCGTCCAACCTGATTGCCAGCGCGCAGATACAGATAGAAGAAGCGGTCGGCGAACTGAATCGCTTCCTCGACAACTTCGATGCCGACCCCATGCGCCTGCAGGCCCTGGAAGAGCGCCTCGACACCATCTATACCCTGGCGCGCAAACACCGCGTACACCCGACCGAACTGCCCCACCTGCAGCAGCAGTTGATGGAGGAGATCGAAGGGCTGAACGCCAGCGACGAGTCGATTGAGCGCCTGGGCGAAGAACTGGCCGCCTTTGCGCAGCATTACAAGGAACGGGCTATTGAGCTGAGCGCGTTGCGCCAGCAGGCTGCGCAGCAGCTGGCGATTGCCGTGGAGCAGGAGATTCAGCGCCTGGGCATGCCCGGGGGGCGCTTCTGCATCGAACTCACGCCCAATGAAGGCAACGACCTGTCGCCACATGGGCTGGAGCAGATCGAGCTACTGGTCAG
This sequence comes from Pseudomonas sp. P39-UII1, assembly GCF_039672635.1. Classification (NCBI taxonomy): domain Bacteria; kingdom Pseudomonadati; phylum Pseudomonadota; class Gammaproteobacteria; order Pseudomonadales; family Pseudomonadaceae; genus Pseudomonas; species Pseudomonas sp. P39-UII1. Next base: position 31,448 of record NZ_JBDFPP010000019.1, on the reverse strand, counting down.
TGCAAACCCGGGGCAGCCGCTCAAGGGCTTGGCCAAAGTGGCCTCGGGCGGCGAGCTGTCACGCATCAGCCTGGCCATCCAGGTCATCACCGCGCAAACCTCGCGCATTCCTACGCTGGTATTCGACGAAGTCGATGTGGGTATTGGCGGCCCTACTGCCGAAATCGTCGGCCAGCTGCTGCGCCGGCTGGGTGAGCGCGGCCAGGTGCTGACCGTGACCCACCTGCCGCAGGTTGCGGCGCAAGGCCATCACCACTTGTTCGTGCACAAGGTGCGCAACAGCGACACCACCCACACCGCCGTGGCCAACCTGGGCAAGCGCGAGCGCGTCGAAGAAGTGGCGCGCATGTTGGGCGGCATCGACCTGACCAAAGAATCGTTGGCGCATGCGCGCAAGATGGTGGTCAGCGGCAAGGCCTGATGTTGCCCTCTCAGGCCTCATCGCCGGCAAGCCGGCTCCCACAGGTGTCCCACTGGCCTTGTAATCTGTGCAGAAACAGGTCCCCCACAGAGATTGAAACCTGCACAGGACCTGTAGGAGCGGGCTTGCCCGCGATGAGGCCGGCACAGCCCCCACAACATTTTCTGCCCAAACAGAAAGCACAAAGGCGACCCCAGGGTCGCCTTTGTTATTCATAACGATCGAAATCGTTACTTTTTCTTGCGCACATAGAGGACCAGATTGTGGTCCACCAGCTCGTAGCCATGCTCGGCCACGATTTCCTTTTGGCGCCGTTCGATTTCGGAGTCCATAAACTCGATGACTTCGTTAGTCTCCATGTCGACCATATGGTCGTGGTGACCGCCGTCTGCCAGCTCGAACACCGCGTGACCGCCATCGAAGTTGTGGCGTACCACCAGACCAGCAGCCTCGAACTGGGTCAGTACGCGATAAACGGTTGCCAGACCGACGTCCTCGCCAGCCTCCATCAGCGCCTTGTAGACATCCTCGGCGCTCATGTGACGTTGCTCGGTCGAATCGAGCATCTGAAGGATCTTGACTCGAGGCAGTGTCACCTTGAGACCGGCTTTGCGCAATTCGCTATTTTCAACCATGGTCAGCTTTCTCGCCGATGCTGCTTCGCAGCTTCTCTTAATACGGGTATGATCGGGGTTTACGTTGTCCAGCCAAGATAGTGGAAGTCGCCCACCGATGCAAAACAACACCAAGCACTTGCTAACCAGCCTCACCTTCGTGGGACTGCTCGCACTCGCCGGTTGCTCGTTTCCCGGGGTTTACAAAATCGACATCCAGCAGGGCAATGTCGTTACGCAAGACATGATAGACCAATTACGCCCCGGAATGACCCGTCGGCAAGTAAGGTTTATCATGGGCAACCCGCTGCTCCAGGATACGTTCAACACCAATCGCTGGGATTACCTGTACAGCTTGCAGCCTGGTGGCGGTAAACGCCAGCAAGAGCGCATGAGCATCTTCTTCAATGACAGCGACCAGCTGGTGAGCCTGTCTGGGGACTTCATGCCAGGCGTCAGCCGCGATCAGGAAATCCTCGGTGGCAGCAGCGACACCACGGTAAGCCCAGGCACGCAGCCAGAGCAGCAAGCGCCGCAGCCGGCAGAGAAACCTGCCAAGCCGGGCTCGGTGGAAGAATCCATCCAGCGCGAGATCGACACCATCGAGACGACACCGGTGCCAACCCCCGCTCCACTGGATACTTCGCCGCAGTAAATGCAGGCGACATGAAAAAGCCCGGGCCATGGTCCGGGCTTTTTTGTGAGCGCGGGGTAAACCTCAGTCAGCTGTAGAGCTGTTTGGCTCGCTGGCAGAAGGCGTCCACCAGGGTATTGGCTGCCTGGTTGAACAGCGGGCCCAAGGTGGCCCGCACAATCGGCCCGGCATAGTCGAAGGACAGGTCCAGGCTGATCTTGCAGGCCTTCTCACCCAGCGGCTTGAATACCCACACGCCATGCAGCTGGGTAAACGGCCCTTCTTCCAGGTTCATCTCGATCGACTGCCCCGGCACCAGCACATTGCTGGTCACAAAATGCTGGCTCATGCCGCCTTTGGCCACTTCCAGCTTGGCGCGCATGTGCGTGTCACTGGCCTCGATCACGGTCGAAGCCGAGCACCAGGGCAGGAATTTCGGGTAGCTGGCCACATCGTTGACCAGATCGTAGAGCGCCTGGGCAGGGTACGGCAGCAGGGCGGAGCGTTGAATATGGGTAGTCATCCAGGCGTCACTTCCAAGGCTGGGTGGCGGTGCTTCGCAGCATGCCGAAAACAAGTTCTGTGCGTAAGACAGGGCCTGTATTGTCCGGTATTCATTGCAGTGGCTCAAGCTCGCCTAAATCCCGTAGCCGATCACGCGGTGAGTTGCCTATAATGCCGCCCCTATGGCTAAACAAAAGAAACATCCGACCGGGACCATCGCGCAAAACAAGAAGGCGCGACACGATTACTTCATCGAACACAAGTTCGAGGCCGGGCTGGTCCTGTCCGGTTGGGAAGTAAAAAGCCTGCGGGCCGGCAAGGCGCACCTGACCGACAGCTACGTGCTGCTCAAGGATGGCGAAGCCTGGCTGTTCGGCAGCCACATCACCCCGCTGACGACCGCCAGCACCCACGTCATCGCCGACCCCATCCGCTCACGCAAGCTGCTGCTGAACAAGCGCGAGCTCGAGCGGGTGGAAGCGGCGGTGGCGCAAAAGGGCTACACCTGTGTGGCCCTGGCGCTGTACTGGAGCAAGCACCTGATCAAGTGCGAGATCGCGCTTGGCAAGGGCAAGAAGGAATTCGACAAGCGCGACACCGTGCGCGAACGCGATTCCAACCGCGAGCTGCAGCGGGCCGTGCGCAACAAGGGCAAGGAAGACTAAGCCTTTCTGTTGCTCATGCGGGCCTCTTCGCGGGGCAAGCCCGCTCCTACAGTGACCGGGTCGAGCTCGAACATTGTGGGAGCGGGCTTGGCCCGCGAAGAGGCCGGTACTGCCACAACGATTCTCAGCGCCCGCTGCGCCGCTCTGCCCGCGCCACGCGCTGCGCTTCGTGCTGCGCTTCTTCCAGCACCTCCTGCACATACAGAATGTGCCGGCTGGACACCTCCCGCGCCGCCTCCGCCCTGCCCTCGACTATCGCCTGGTACAACTCGCGGTGCTGGCTGATCAGCATGTCCCGCGTTTCGGTACGCTGCTGGTACATGCCGCCGATGTTGGTTACCACGTTGCGCTTGAGCAGGTCGAACAACCCGCGAATGGTGTGCAGCAGCACGGCATTGTGGCTGGCTTCGGCAATCGCCAGGTGGAACCGCGCATCCGCTGCGCCCTCCTCCGCACGCGTGACCTCGTCAGCCCGCGCATAGCAATCCTGCAACGTATCGAACGCTGCCTTCAGGCGCGCACGATCAGGCTCGGTGGCACGCTGCGCCGCGTAGTAGGCGCATGAAGCCTCCAGGGTATGGCGGAATTCCAGCAGGTCACGCTGCGCCTCGGCGCTGTGCTCAAGCAACTGCAGCAACGGGTCACTGAAGGTCGACCCCAGCGATTCGGCCACATAATTGCCGCCACCCTGACGGCTGACCAGCAGCCCTTTGGCCACCAGCTTCTGGATCGCCTCGCGCAGTGACGGGCGCGACACGCCGAACTGTTCGGCCAGGGCACGCTCAGCCGGCAGCCGCTGGCCAGAGGTCAGCGTGCCTTCGAGAATCATCCCTTCCAACCGATCGACGATGTCGTCGGACAGGCGCCGTTGGCGGACCTGATCAAAAACCATCACACACTCTCCACAAACCCCCGGCAGTTTCAGGGGCCTCTATTCTCGCCGATCCACGTCACGCCAGCACCCATCAGCGGACGATTTTCCCACGCCATCACACACCCGCTCATCGGCACACGACCAAAGTTTTGCACGGGACAAATTGACACACCCGCAACCGCGCTTTTAACCTAGCGTCCAGACATTGTAAATTGGTATTACCAATTATCCAATGCCAGTGCTGACCAACAACAATTAGGGGTTACCCCATATGCAAACCTGGCAACAACTCTATTCCCCGCTTGGTAGTCTTGGCCTGTCCGCACTGGCGGCGGTCATCCCCATCGTGTTCTTCTTCCTTGCCCTCGCCGTGTTCCGCCTCAAAGGCCACGTCGCTGGCAGCATCACCCTCGGCCTGTCGATCCTGGTGGCGATCTTCGCCTTCCAGATGCCTGTCGACATGGCCCTCGCCGCAGCGGGTTACGGCTTCCTCTACGGCCTCTGGCCAATCGCCTGGATCATCGTTGCCGCGGTGTTCCTGTACAAACTCACGGTCAAGAGCGGCCAGTTCGAAGTGATCCGCAGCTCGGTACTGTCGATCACCGACGACCAACGCCTGCAAGTGCTGCTGATCGGCTTCTGCTTCGGCGCCTTCCTCGAAGGTGCGGCAGGCTTTGGTGCCCCGGTAGCCATCACGGCCGCACTGCTGGTGGGCCTGGGCTTCAACCCGCTGTACGCCGCCGGCCTGTGCCTGATCGCCAACACCGCACCGGTCGCCTTCGGCGCCCTGGGCATCCCGATCATCGTCGCCGGCCAGGTGACTGGCATCGACGCCTTCCACATCGGCGCCATGACTGGCCGCCAGCTGCCGTTGCTGTCGCTGTTCGTGCCGTTCTGGCTGGTGTTCATGATGGATGGCCTGCGCGGCGTGAAAGAAACCTGGCCCGCCGCCCTGGTCGCCGGCCTGAGCTTCGCCGTTACCCAGTACTTCACCTCCAACTTCATCGGCCCGGAACTGCCAGACATCACCTCGGCCCTGGCCAGCCTGATCTGCCTCACCCTGTTCCTGAAAGTCTGGCAGCCAAAGCGCTCGTTCGCAGAAGCCAAGGCCAGCGTCGGCGCCGCCGTTGTGCAACCGACTGGCAGCCAGCCGAGCCCGTACAGCTTCGGCGAGATCTTCAAAGCCTGGTCGCCGTTCCTGATCCTCACCGTGCTGGTCACCATCTGGACCTTGAAACCGTTCAAGGCGGCCTTCGCCCCGGGCGGTGCGATGTACAACTTCGTGTTCAACTTCTCCATCCCGCACCTCGACCAACTGGTGGTCAAGACCGCACCGATCGTCACCGCACCCACCGCCATGCCAGCGGTGTTCAAGCTCGACCCGATCTCCGCCACCGGCACCGCCATCTTCCTGTCTGCACTGATCTCCATGGCGGTACTCAAGATCAACTTCAAAACTGGTCTGACCACTTTCAAGGAGACCTTCTGGGAGCTGCGCTGGCCGATCCTGTCGATCGGCATGGTGCTGGCGTTCGCCTTCGTCACCAACTACTCGGGCATGTCGTCGACCATGGCCCTGGTACTGGCCGGCACCGGCGCCGCGTTCCCGTTCTTCTCGCCGTTCCTCGGCTGGCTGGGCGTGTTCCTGACCGGCTCGGACACCTCGTCCAACGCCCTGTTCAGCTCGCTGCAAGCCACCACCGCGCACCAGATCGGGGTCAACGACACCCTGCTGGTGGCCGCCAACACCAGCGGCGGCGTAACCGGCAAGATGATCTCGCCACAGTCGATCGCCGTGGCCTGCGCCGCCACCGGCCTGGTCGGCAAGGAATCCGACCTGTTCCGCTTCACCGTGAAGCACAGCCTGTTCTTCGCCACCATCGTCGGCCTGATCACCTTGGTGCAGGCCTATTGGCTGACCGGCATGCTGGTTCATCACTAAAGTGAAAGGGGCCGGGCGCCCATGCGCCCGGCATCTCCTTCAACCCACGCTGCGAGAATCCATGATCATTTCCGCCTCCACCGACTATCGCGCCGCGGCCCAACGCAAGCTGCCTCCGTTTCTCTTCCACTACGCCGACGGCGGTGCGTACGCCGAGCACACCCTGCGCCACAACGTCTCGGACCTGGCCGGCATCGCCCTGCGCCAGCGGGTGCTGAAGAACATGTCCGAACTCAGCCTCGAGACCCGGCTGTTCGACGAAACCCTGAGCATGCCGGTGGCCCTGGCCCCGGTCGGCCTCACCGGCATGTACGCCCGCCGCGGCGAAGTGCAGGCGGCCCGCGCGGCAGCCGCACATGGCATCCCGTTCACCATGTCCACCGTGTCGGTGTGCCCGATCGAAGAAGTCGCCCCGGCCATCAACCGGCCGATGTGGTTCCAGCTGTACGTGCTCAAGGACCGCGGCTTCATGCGCAACGCCCTGGAGCGGGCCAAGGCCGCCGGGGTAAAAACCCTGGTGTTCACCGTGGATATGCCGGTGCCCGGCGCGCGCTACCGCGACGCCCACTCCGGCATGAGCGGCGCCAACGGGCCGATGCGCCGCGTGCTGCAAGCCATGACCCACCCCGAGTGGGCCTGGGACGTTGGCGTGATGGGCCGCCCGCACGACCTGGGCAACATCTCCAAATACCGCGGCAACCCCACTGGCCTGGCCGACTACATCGGCTGGCTGGGCAACAACTTCGACCCGTCGATCTCGTGGAAGGACCTGGAATGGATCCGCGAATTCTGGGACGGCCCGATGATCATCAAGGGCATCCTCGACGCCGACGATGCGCGTGACGCGGTCAAGTTCGGCGCCGACGGCATCGTCGTCTCCAACCACGGCGGCCGCCAGCTCGACGGCGTGCTGTCCAGCGCACGCGCCCTGCCGGCGATTGCCGACGCGGTTAAGGGCGACCTGAAGATCCTCGCCGACTCGGGCATCCGCAGCGGCCTCGACGTGGTGCGCATGATCGCCTTGGGCGCCGACACCGTGCTGATCGGCCGCGCCTTCCTCTGGGCCCTGGCCGTGCATGGCCAGGCCGGCGTGAAGAACCTGCTCGAACTGTTCGAGAAAGAGATGCGCGTGGCCATGGTGCTGACCGGCGCCAAGTCGATCAGCGAGATCAGCCGCGATTCGCTGGTCCGCGAACTGGGCGCCTGAGCACCTGCCAGTGCCGACACCTACAACAGCTGCCTGAATGACCGGGGCACACGGCGCGCCAGACGCCGTGGCCCCGCGAGGAGATTGCATGAGCCTGCCCGCCGCATTCCTGCGTGATGCCGAGCGCCTGATACCCGCCGAACGCCGTTTCGACGACCCTACCTCGACCCTGGCCTTCGGCACCGACGCCAGCTTTTATCGGCTGATCCCCAAGCTGGTGGTGCGCGTGGAGTCCGAGGACGAAGTGGTCGGGTTGCTGCACCTGGCCCAGCGCGAGCGCGTGCCGGTCACCTTCCGCGCCGCAGGCACCAGCTTGTCTGGCCAGGCCATCAGCGACTCGGTGCTGATCGTGCTCGGCGACAACTGGGGCGGCAAGGAAATCCGTGGCCAGGGCGAGCAGATCCGCCTGCAACCCGGCGTCATCGGCGCCCAGGCCAATGCCTGGCTGGCCCCGTTCGGTCGCAAGATCGGCCCAGACCCGGCCTCGATCAACGCCTGCAAGATCGGCGGCATCGTCGCCAACAACGCCAGCGGCATGTGCTGCGGCACCGCGCAGAACACCTACCACACCCTGGCCGGCCTGCGCCTGGTGCTGGCTGACGGCACCCGCCTGGACAGCGAAGACCCGGCCAGCGTGGCGGCCTTCGAAAGCAGCCATGCCGACCTGCTCGCCGCCCTCGCCCGGCTGGGCCGCGAAACCCGCGCCAACACCGAGTTGGCCGACCGCATCCGGCATAAATACCGGCTGAAGAACACCACCGGCCTGTCACTCAATGCACTGGTGGACTACGACCAGCCGCTGGATATCCTGCAGCACCTGCTGGTCGGTTCCGAAGGCACCTTGGGCTTCATCAGCGCCGTCACCTACGACACCGTGCCCGACCACCCGCACAAGGCCAGCGCACTGCTGGTATTCCCCAGCGTCGAAAGCTGCTGCCGCGCAGTCACCGTGCTCAAGCGCCAGCCGGTTTCTGCCGTTGAACTGCTCGACCGCCGCAGCCTGCGCTCGGTGCAGAACATGCCCGGCATGCCGCTGTGGGTAAAAGGCCTGTCGGCCAACGCCTGCGCCCTGCTGATCGAGTCCCGCGCTGCCAGCCAGTCGCTGCTGCACGAGCAACTGCAACAGGTCATGGCCTCCATCGGCGAATACCCCCTGGAGCAGAAGGTCGAGTTCAGCGAAGACCCAGCGGTGTACAACCAGCTGTGGAAAATCCGCAAGGACACCTTCCCCGCCGTCGGCGCCGTGCGCCAGACCGGCACTACCGTCATCATCGAAGACGTGACTTTCCCCGTCGAACAATTGGCCGAAGGCGTCAACCGCCTGATCCAGCTGTTCGACAAGCACCGCTACGACGAGGCGATCATTTTCGGCCACGCGCTGGAAGGCAACCTGCACTTCGTCTTCACCCAGGGCTTCAACAGCGCCGAAGAAGTGGCGCGCTACCAGGCCTTCATGGACGACGTGGCGCAGCTGGTGGCGGTGGAATTCGGCGGCTCGCTCAAGGCCGAACACGGCACCGGGCGCAACATGGCACCGTTCGTGGAGCTGGAGTGGGGCCATGATGCCTACCAGCTGATGTGGGCGCTCAAACGCCTGCTCGACCCCAACGGCATCCTCAACCCCGACGTGGTATTGAGTGAAGACCCCGCCATTCACCTCAAGCACCTGAAGCCGCTGCCAGCCGCCGACGAAATCGTCGACAAATGCATCGAGTGCGGCTTCTGCGAACCGGTGTGCCCGTCCAAGGGCCTGACCCTCAGCCCCCGCCAGCGCATCGTCATGTGGCGTGACATTCAGGCGAAAAAACGCGCCGGCATCGACACCCGCGAACTGCTGCAGACCTACCAGTACCAAGGCATCGACACCTGCGCCGCCACCGGCCTGTGCGCCCAGCGCTGCCCGGTCGGCATCAACACCGGCGAGCTGGTGAAGAAGTTGCGCGCCCAGGCGGCCGATCACGCAAAAACCGCCGACTGGCTGGCCGACCACTTCGCCACCGCGCTGGGCGGCGCCCGCCTGACCCTGACTACCGCCAACACCGCCCGCAAGCTGCTGGGCGCCCCACGCCTGGGCCGCCTGAGCGCGGCCTTGAGCAAGGCGAGTAAAGGCCGCCTGCCGCAGTGGACCCCGGCCATGCCACAACCGCTGCGCAGTATCGACTTCGGCCCCGCGAGCAACGACGCCCGCCCCCGCGTGGTGTACCTGGCCGCCTGCGTATCGCGGGTAATGGGCCCGGCCTTCGCCGACCGCGAGCAAAGCTCACTGCTCGACAAGACCCGCGCCCTGCTGGAAAAAGCCGGTTACCAGGTGGTGTTCCCCGACAACGCCGACAGCCTCTGTTGCGGCCAGCCGTTCGCCTCAAAGGGCTACCCCGAGCAAGCCGAGCACAAGCGCCAGGAGCTGATCAACGCCCTGCTGCACGCCAGCCGCGGCGGCCTCGACCCGATCTACTGCGACACCAGCCCCTGCACCCTGCGCCTGGTACAGGACCTGGGCGACACCCGCCTCGACCTGTACGACCCGGTGCGCTTCATCCGCACCCACCTGCTGGACAAACTGGAGTTCACCCCGCAGGAAGAGCCTGTAGCCGTGCACGTGACCTGCAGCACCCAGCACCTGGGCGAAAGCCAGGCACTGATCGACCTGGCCCGCCGCTGCAGCAAGCAAGTGGTGATACCAGAAGGTATTCATTGCTGCGGGTTTGCCGGAGACAAAGGCTTTACCACCCCGGAGCTCAACGCCCATTCGCTGCGCAGCCTCAAGGATGCGGTGCAATATTGCAGCGAAGGCATCTCCACCAGCCGCACCTGCGAGATCGGGTTGTCCACCCACAGCGGCATCGACTATCACGGCCTCGTCTACCTGGTAGACCGCGTCACCCGCCCACGCACTATCTAACGTCTGGCACGGTCCATTGTGGGAGCGGGCTCGCCCCGCGAATCGAGGGCAAAGCCCTCGCCCACGCCCTCCAGCCGTAAGACATTCCCAAACCCGGGCACCCGCCGGCGCATTATCCAACGTCTGGCATCGTCCATTGTGGGAGCTGGCTTGCCTGCGATCGAGGGCAAAGCCCTCGCCTACGCCCTCCAGCCGTAAGACATTTCCTAACCTGCAACCAAATGCTTCAGTTCAGGCCGCGTGTCGAATTATCCTACGAGCTTGTCGGAAGTCGCTGCATTGTCGGTGGAATAACCCAGAGATAAGGTTTCCCCGTCGCCCTACAAGGTGACCGGGCGTGAGAAACCCGACTTCACGACTTGCGGCAGTTCGTTATGGCAGCCGTACGCAGGCAGACTTCGGTCTGGCCGAGTGCTCGTGTCTCGGATTTCTCACCCTCGTACGGTTGCCACCTTTATCTCGTGAGAAAGGATGCAGGTGGTGATGTCATTCACTACACGAGCATCTCATCATGAAGAAAATCGTACCCGACCCACCCCGCCTGCGCATCATCGCCAACCCCTACTTCTCCATCCACAGCGACATGCCCACACCCGATGCACTCGCTCACGCCAGCGAACTGCTGCGCGGCGTTGCCGAAACCATCGACGAACACTGCCGCACCCACGCCGGCGAACCCGGCCTGAACATGCTCAGCAACGCCGCCCACGCCTCCGAAACCTCCCGAGCGCTGATCGAGCACGCCTTGACTGATCTCTACAACACGCAAAGGCAGAGGTGACCCCATGCATGAGGAACTGAAAAAGATCACCACCGCAGGCAAGGAATCATTCGACCTCTTCCGCCTGCAACCCGGCGTCCCCTTCGACCACGCCTTCAGCCAGCTGTCCGTCCTGCTCGGCTGCATCCGCCACCTCACCACCGAAGCCGAAATGGAAAACGACCGCCAAGCCGGCAGCGCGGCGCGCATCCTCAGCGAGATGGCCAAGGCGCTCATCGACGACATGGAACGCGGCCTGACCAAACCTCACTAACCGCCACCCCGCCCCCACAGGCCCAGCACATCCATCCTGTGGGGGCAGGCTTGCCCCGCGAATCGAGGGCAAAGCCCTCGCCCGCAACATCCCGCCACACACAGTCATGTCCCCTAGCCAGCACGCCGATTGAACCCACGCCAAACCCCAGCAGTCCACCCTTACAGGCCCACCTTCCAGAGGCCTTCAAGGAGACACCCATGAAAGGTACCGCGCTTTCGGCCCTCTTCGCGGCCGCTACCCTCCTGGCTTCCCCGGTGTTCGCTGCCGACGACCTCTGCACCAGCAACCTGCAGAAGATCGACGACAGCATGGCCACCGCCGGCGCCACATCAGAAGGCCTGGACAAGGCCCTGACCGAACAAGTCGACAAAGCCAAGGCCGCCCAAGCCTCCGGCGACACCAAAGAATGCATTGCCATCACCAGCAAAGTGCTCGAACGCCTGGAAAAAACCGAGAAAGGCAGCGGCTCCGCCGGCGGCAGCGGTGCCTGAACTGAAGCGGGCGGCGACATGCTGTCGACGCCGCCCGCTTTAGCGCGTATACTCAGCCCACGTGCCGAAAGGTACGGTCAGCTAGAGCTGAGTGTGGGGCCGATTAGGATTCGACGCCGGTAGCGAAACTCTAGGTGCATGCCGAGTTGGTAACAGAACTCGTAAATCCACTGTTGCAACTTTCTATAGTTGCCAATGACGAAAACTACGAGGGTTACGCTCTCGCTGCGTAAGCAGCTGAGCCCGCTCTCCTGGTAGCTTCGGCTCCAGCAATCATCAGGGGATGCCTGTAAACCCGAAATGATTGTCATACAGAACAGGATCGTCGTGTAGCACGTTGGGGGCAAAGCGACTAAAACTTACCCAACTCATCCAAAGCACCCTGCCCGTCGGGCGGCTGCGGATTAAATCAGTAGACACGGCTAAGCATGTAGTACCGACAGCGGAGTACTGGCGGACGGGGGTTCAAATCCCCCCGGCTCCACCAAATGATCAAACAAAGACGTCCACGGACGTCTTTTTTTGTGCCTGCGATCCAGTAAATACGCGGCCGCCAGCGGTTTTGCGGTCTTTTGAGAGTTTTTGAGTTCCAACCGTTCGGGTATTCCAGGCGGTATTCCACCTCACCCGGTGCTAATCTTTGGAATACCGAATCAGTGCCTGAGGTCAATCTCATGCCTGCTCAAAACCTCCGCCTCTCCGATCGACAGCTCAAGGGAGTCAAACCCGCGTCCAAGGATTATGTCCTCACGGACGGTGACGGTTTGCAGCTCCGCGTACGCAGCAACGGCTCGTTGCTGTGGAATTTCAACTACCGCGAACCAGTGACCAAGAAGCGCATCAACATCGGCTTCGGGACCTATCCCGAACTGTCACTGGCGAACGCACGAAAGATGGCAGTCGATGCCCGCGAGCTGCTTGCACAGGGCATCGATCCCAAGGTGCAACGCAACACTCTGAATGAAGCCAAGCGCGCAGAAACGGAACACACCTTCGAGAACGTGGCCACCGCCTGGTTCGAGCTCAAGAAAGACTCGGTGACCCCGGCCTACGCCGAGGACATTTGGCGGTCGCTCACACTGCACGTGTTCCCCGACTTGAAGACAACACCGCTGGTGAAAGTCACCGCGCCGATGGTGATCGCATTGCTTCGCCCAATCGAAGCGAAAGGTAGCCTGGAGACGGTCAAGCGCCTTAGTCAGCGGCTTAACGAAATCATGACCTACGGAGTAAATTCCGGCCTGATCTTCGCCAACCCGCTCAGCGGCATCAGGGCAGTCTTCAAGAAGCCCAAGAAAGAGAACATGGCTGCGCTTCCGCCCGAAAAACTCCCGGAGCTCATGCTGGAGATCGCGAACGCCAGCATCAAACGGACCACCCGCTGCCTGATTGAATGGCAGTTACACACGATGACTCGCCCCGCCGAAGCGGCGACTACTCGCTGGGCAGACATCGACTTTGAAAGGCGTGTCTGGACTATCCCTCCGGAGCGGATGAAGAAGCGCCGCCCACATAGCATCCCGTTGAGTGATCACGCTGTCGCACTGCTGGAGTCACTGAAGACTCACAGCGGCCATCGCGAATACGTCTTCCCGGCAGAAAGAAATCCGCGCACCCACGCCAATAGCCAGACCGCCAACATGGCGTTGAAACGCATGGGGTTCCAAGATCGGTTGGTGAGCCACGGCATGCGCTCAATGGCCAGCACCATCTTGAATGAGCACGGGTGGGACCCGGAGCTCATTGAGGTCGCACTGGCGCATGTCGACAAGGATGAGGTGCGCAGCGCTTACAACCGGGCCGACTACATCGAGCGCCGGCGTCCGATGATGGCTTGGTGGAGTGAGTACATCCAGAAAGCCGCCACCGGCAGCCTGCTTGCCTCAGCCTACGGCCAAGTCAGAGACAAAAATGTGGTGCCGATTCGTTAGCACTGTGCGAGCGCAAGAATTGCGGTAACAACTGAACGTTCGTGACTCGGGGCAAGCAGCCTCGCTTATCCGCTTCTCAGCGCGGGTCCATCCAAACAGGGCTGCAAAGCCGCCCTGTTTGGATGGACCTTATTTTGAAAAGCTAAAAGCCACGACGTTGTCCAGGATTTACCACGGAATTCCACCGGTGGATAACCGCTTTTCACGCCCCCAAGAGCGCTGAGTTTCGGCCCTTGACCGGGTTTATCCACAGGCGTAGAACTGGCCGTGCAAAGGCTGTCGATGACAGCACCCCAGGTGACCCGAACCTTAAAGGTCACGCCGCTCCCGCGGTGGTTCTCCCCAAGGGCGATTCGCATCCGGCAGCTCGCCCGGTCACTACCCATGTGATGGATGCTCTTACACATATAGCGCTCGTGCGCCAACTACACCGTACCTCGCTGCCCTGCAGCAACCTATCCGCTTGGCCGAATATTGCGCCAACCTGTGCCCGTCTCTTTCTTCTGGAAAGAGACGGGCACTTCTACCACTGCTGCAGCCCAGATAGCACGAGGCTTTGCGGCAATCCCCCTCGTGACAATCGGCGTGACAAACGCCGATGTCACCAGCAACAGCCATGTAGATGATGGTGCCGCAGACCAAGGAATGGACTGCACCTGACTGACAGTCAGGCATGCCCCGGTCATCGCATTGCTGCTTGCACATGGCTCAGGATCTCGCGGCACTGGTCTCGTCAGCCAATGCAGCCTCCACCCGCCCACCGATAACGGTGCTCAGGAGGCCAGATCATGAGATGCCCTTGCTTCCGGTCGTACGGAGCCGCCAGTCCCGCGTTAGAGGACACCCCCACAGGCCGCAGGGGCCTTGATCCCTGATAACACTCAGCATTCTTGGCGGGATGACGTGGGGCGAGGATCGGAGAACGGTAGATGAGGTGATTGTGATGGCATTGGTGGGTAGGCGAGATGGCCGCAATTTCGGCTACGGCAGGCAATTGGGTTACGCAGGTCCGCAGGCGCTCAAAGACATGTTCGGCGGCGGTCACTACGGCACGGTGAGGGCACACTGTGATCGGTGGCAGGCATTCGTTAAGTGGTGCCGCTCCGAACAAGGACCCGGTATCAATGATGCGCGGCAAATTAATCGAAAGGTATTGGCCGACTACGCAGCGTATCTGCGCGACATAGTTAAGCGCGGTGATCTCGCCGTCAGCACCGCGCAAAACCGCCTATCCAGCGTTAACAGGACCATGGCAGCGCTTCGCGGTGATCAGCATGTGAAACTGCCAAGTCCGAGCAAGGCGTTGGGTATGCAGCGCAGCGGAGTTCGGCAGTCGGTGCCGCAGGGCCAAGACCGCAAACAGGTTAAGCAGATTGTCGATGTGCTTTGCCGCGATCATCAGCTACGGGCCGCTGCAATCGTTCTGTTGGCGCGAGCCACCGGCATGCGCTTGCGTGAGGCCATCCTAGCCGACTTGCCACGGCTGAGCCGTGAGGCTCACGACCTAGGCAGGATCAACATCCAGGATGGCACCAAAGGCGGCCGTGCTGGCGCCTCAGCGCCACGATGGATTGTGGTAGACCACCATGTTCAAGATGCACTTGGGTTTGCACGGCAGGTGTCACCTGAGGGTAGCCGCAACCTGATTGCGCCAAACGAACGTTACCTGGAGGTTCTGCAGGAGTTTGCCCGATCTGCGCGGGACATCCTACATGCACACAACCTCAAAGGCTTCCATGAGCTACGAGCGGCGTACGCATGTGAGCGCTACGAGCAGATCACCCAATGCCTCGCGCCAATCAATGGTGGCAATTGTTGCCAGGTAGATAGGAACCTTGATGGCGAGGCCCGGAGGCGAATCAGTTGCGAGCTTGGGCACGGTCGGATCGACGTGGTCGCGGCTTACATTGGAGGGCGGTCATGAGTCTGCCATTCGATATGGAGCTGTTCTTGGCTGGCGTACTGACTGGCTCGCACGCAACCCGGCAACGCCATGTGCGGCAGGCGAAAATCATCCAGACTGAAATTGCAGAGCGATGGCAGCGAAAAACGCCTTGGGCTTGGCAGAGAAAGCATGTGACATGGTTCCTTGAACATCGCCTAGATCGACGCCGCGACGCGACTCGGTACTACTATTTACTGACCATGCGGCTAATCGTTCGTCGTTTAGAGAAATCATGGACATTGCCCGCCAGAGGGAGAGTCTGATTTTGATAGTCACTACCGACTTACATACGATCCAAACCGGCCAGTCATTGCTCGCCAACAGCCATGCTCTGTTGAAGCGTATCCATCTAGACAGCCTTAATGGCATTGGGCTACCGTCATCGCTTGATTGACTCCTCGTTTTACCCCTGCCGTAGGGAAACGGATATGATCGATGAGCTTCAAGCCAGCAAATCCTGCTACTTTTACCGCCTAAAAGCTCCGATCACAACGGGCGCGATCACTGCTTTGTTCCGGGCGATTAGGGGTGCCCACCCGTCTCCCTCGAACAACCTTTTCTCTTTCTTACGGCAGCCTCACGGGACATCGATCTGGTCTGCTCTGTGCTTTCAATTCGACAAGACGCCAGCTTTCCTGCCTGGATCTAGCGCCGTGATTGACCGGGTAACCGGATATTTGCTGATCGTCGAGCACCGTAATTACGTCGCCATTTTCAAATCCCAGATCGACGTCCCCGCTGATTTCACCAAGCGGCATCTGCAACGCATCGGCGCCCAGGACGTTGATCGTGGGCTCACCAGCAAGGATTCAGTATTTGCCCGGGTTAGGCTGCGTCATATGACGTTGTCCCGCTTTGCTTTGCGCAGTAAGACGCTTGAGGGCGAGAACCTTCAGAACAATGTGGGCATGGCCTCCTCGGCACGATTTGCCCCGCTGGGTTACAGCTTCACTGAGGCGGACGAGCACTTCTCAACAACACCACGAACCGGGCGGATTTCACTTCGGGCGGATCGTGCAGGGCATCTGGAACTGGTTGACTACGCCTGCAGTATCATTGACCGCCTGTGCCCTCGTCCTGGAAGGCCATCGTCCTCCCCTTTTCTGGCAGCTTTCGCGCGACCGCTGGAGCTATCGGATCTAACGGCTAGTCCTACCCAATTTGCGGTTGATACCGCCATCCTCGGACAGGCCATCTTTGACGACAAAGTTATACGCCTGGTCAAGCGGGACGGAGGGGTGTATCGAGAACTGCCAAAGGTAGAGGTCGATTCGATACTTGCTGAGCTGACAGACGTCTTGGGAGTTGCCAAAAGCGCTGCCGGCAAACTGCTCGTGTCCCAGCTTGCAACAGGCGTCGAAGTGGGTGAAATGGCGATCAACAAAACACGAATCGCTCTGAAACGCCTAGCGTTACCTCTGCTCGCCGATGTCTACGTCGAGGACACCCAGTTCGCTCTAGGGGCGGACGAAGATCGCGCTCTGCTTAAGCAGTTCATCGACAAAGAAAACACATTCATCGTCCTGTTCGACCAGCCCCGGTTTGCTTACCTGGACGGCAATCTTTACCAAGACGACTCTTTGGTGAACGGTGGCAGTCAGTTCCTGGGCTACCTCTTCGGCAATGCAGAGCTGGCTACTGTCACGGATGAGAAAGGTGCCTTTACCGCTGCCCATCATACGTTCGATCCTGACTCCACGTTTGGCGCGGTACTATCGACGGTCGCGCCCGAAGACGACGTCATGGTCTGCGATGATCTCGGTGATGAATGGGCTGATTTTATTGGCTTCCGAACGGACCCAGCCTCCCCAAGAATCACCTTCTACCATGCTAAGCACGGGGAGCTGACTCTCGGCGCCGGCGCGTTCCACGTTTCTGTCAGCCAGGCTATCAAAAACCTGGGCAATCTCAACTTGCCCGCACCGGCCATGACCAAGAAATTCGCTCGATGGAATCGGCTTTATACCAACAACAGGGTGAAGACAAGTATTCATCGCACGTGCCGAGGTACACCCGCTGACTCCCGAACTGCTGTGGACTTTTGCAGGAGTGCCCCTCACACCTTCAAACGGGTGGCCATTGTGACCTCATCACTGAGCAAGGCCGCGGTTGAGCAAGCGTTCCAAGACATCGAAGCGGGTCACACCGCCAGCCCCTACTTCGTCCAGCTCTATTGGTTGCTGTCGTCATTTTTTGCCGCATGTACGGAGGTCGGAGCATTTGGGTGTGTGATATGCCAAGAATGATGGAACAAGCTCAAAAACGGCGATTCGTTGTGGCATCTCTCGCCAATTGCTAGCTTCATTCCAACTCGCACCTCCGATACTTGCTTGAGCATCAGGGCACCGGTGCTCGGCTAACGCCCACTGTGTGCTGTTGACATTACAAAAGCTTGCCATCAGTGGAATTAGGGACGACTCCATTTTCTTACGGCAACCCATATCAAGCACCTGTATATAAATACAGCCAAGCTATGACCTTCTGACTATCTTCATAAGTTTTATTCAATCTTGTTTACCAACATCCACTGATCACGCTATTTTGCAAGCACGCTGGCACAGTGCCGCTATTGGGGATACTCGAATAGCATTCACATGCGTGCACTGATGCCCAACTGGTGCCCCGTTAATCAGGGCGAGATCATTGATCGTGCGCAGCAACCGCATGAGGACTCTGCGGTTTCGTGCTTGTGGGAAATGTTATGGATGGCGTGAGCTTCAAGCAGGTAGACCAGTATGCTCTGTGTTGTGTTGAAGACTTTTCTGACGAGCTCAAGTTCGCACTTAGGGAGAACCTTACACGAATCTGCCACGGTGCCGACCAAGCTAGCAAGGACAGGGCAATCTACAAATACCCTGCGACGATCAGGCATTTCTGGAACGAGCGCTACTGCAAAAAGCCCTGGGAAACACGGATCGGAATGCTCGGCGAGCTACTATCGCACGTCATCATTCTGAAACTTTTCCCCGATTTCAACGTCGTCTCGCCGTTCTTCAACATGGAAGAAAAGAGCATTCGGAAGGGCTTCGATCTACTACTGTACGAGACCTCAACCAACAACGTCTGGATCACCGAGGTCAAATCGGGTGGTCGAGGGGCTGACAAGACTTCTTGCTCGGCCACCAGTGCGCTGTTGCGCCTGGCTCGGGATGATCTCAAGAAGCGCTTGGCTGAGCCGGAGCTCAATCATTGGCTCAACGCGATCAACGCCGCGAAAAACGCCATCCACAACAAATCCAACTACCGGGACTCCGTCATTGAGATCTTGGAGCTGGAAGGCGATTTAGCTGAAGAAGATGGAGCGACTGCTTCGGACAATAATGTGTTTCTGATCTCTGCCCTGTTTAGCGATGTGTCCCAGGCCATCGCCGAGAAGACCGTATCGAATTTCACCACGAAGCTTGTGGCGGAGGCGGTTTTCAAGACGGTGTGGGTACTCTCCCTGCACAAGGGCACTATGGAAAAGCTGGAAGAGTTCTTGAGGCAGGAGGCGGAGCAGTAGCATGGAAGAGTTGACCATCAGGAAACTGGGCAACACCAAGTTTAAGGATCTGTATTTCCAACTCCTCAAGGGAGATGAATTGGGTAACACGCAGACCGTAAAGCTACTAGCCATCGCCGTGCTGCTCCTTAACCACAAAACCCCCGAAATTCGGCGTCTTGGCTACCGCATCATTCTGTTCTATGGGAACGCCACGGGTCAGTACCAGGCGCTGTACGATGTAGCGCTCGACAGTGGCCTACACCCTGTCTCAGCGGTTATCAGCAGCTATTTTTCCGAAGACGACCACCGCAGCGAGTCGTTTATCAGAAACATCGTGGGCAGCTACGTCGATACCTTCCGTGATCAGGGCATCGTGCTCACTGAGCAACAGGACGCCCTACGAACCTTTGTGCAGTCGGAGTACCGTAAGTCGTCAGTCGTGGTTGCTCCGACCAGCTACGGAAAATCTGAGCTCATCATCCAATCGGTGAGGGAAAATCCGGGGCAACGGGTCCTGATTCTCGTCCCCTCAAAGGCCCTGCTGGCCCAGACGAAGAAGCGGTTGATCTACGCGGACATCGAGGGCTTGGGCAAGGTGGTCACCCACCCCGAGATGTATTCGGTTGAGCGAAATAACAGGGCATTTGTCCTAACTCAGGAACGGCTCAACAGGCTCTTGAACGAGAACGCCGGACTGACCTTCGACATGGTATTCGTCGACGAAGCCCACAACCTGCTGCAGAGCGACCGCAGGAGTGAGCTACTGGCGGCTATGCTGTGCATCTTAGGCGCTCGTAACCCGGAGACGTCATTCAAGTTCCTGACCCCCTTCTTGTGCGATGAACTCAACGTCCGTGTGCGCTTCCTGGACATGATCCCAAGCGGGTTCAAAATCGATGAGTACATCAAGTCTGAGCGCTTCTACATTAAGGACTTCAGGACTGGAAGGGGCCGGACAAAGCTCAAGCTCTATGACCATTTCCTGAATGACTGGATGGAGTTTGATCGGAGGTATGCCAACTGCTTCGAGCTCATCAAAGGCGAAGCACTGTCCAAAAACATCGTGTATGGCAATAGGAAGAAAAGCATTGAGTCATTCGCGGTTGAGCTGGCAGCGGTGTTGCCGCCCGTGGATTGCCCGCTGATACAGACGGCCTGTGCCGAGCTCGAAGAGCTTTTTGACCGACGCTACAAACTGATCGGCTGCCTGCGCAAAGGGGTGATGTACCACCATGGCTCGATCCCAGACACCATCCGCCTGTACCTGGAGAATCTGTTCAGCAGCTCCAAGCAGATGAGGTTTCTGGTCTGCAACTCCACGCTTCTTGAAGGGGTGAACCTGCCGATCGAGCGACTCTTCGTCTTTGATTACTTCAAAGGGAAGAAAACGCTGACGCCATCTCAATTCAAGAACTTGATCGGGCGCGTTAACCGATTCAGTGAGGTCTTCGCGCCTGGCGCTGAGGCTGCGTTGAAAAAGCTGGAGTCCAGCATCTACCTGCTGGGCGTGAATGGCTACACCCGCAACAATGCGGCGCTTGAGACTTTCTACGATAAATCGGTAAACGTCTCCAAAGTAGTCAAGGACACGGTCAGCAACGTTCTGCTTGAGGCCACCAAGATCATCGATGGGAAGGTGTCAATTCTCTACGACGACGCCGTGGCTCGTCTTGAAAATCTACATCCTGGCGTGGTTAAAGACCGGGAGTGTCGGTACGTGACCACTCAGGTGGGCAAGCTACTCATCGCGAACAGCGTCAGTGAAATTGATGTGTTCGCGGAAGAAGAGGCGATTGACCGGAAGATCAAGCGAGCCATCGAGGCGAACGGTGTCATCAACACGGTTGACAGATTAATGCTTGCCATTTCCAAATCGTTCATTGACCACTTCGATAAGAGTCGAGAGTACAGCGACCTAGTACGTCTCAATCAAGAGGCTGCCCGGAATTTCTACGCCATGATTCTGGATTGGAAACTGAAGAAACTCAGCGTCAAGCAGACGATCCGATTGACGCTCGCGTACTGGAAAAAGCTGGTCGAGACGAGCCATAGCGATCACGTGTTCGTGGGAAAATGGGGGGATACAAAGTATCGTGATAGCAACTACGAGAATTGGGTAAGGATCTCCCAGAAGGATGACGGCGAGCGAATCAACCTTGCGATCGTTCGTCTAAAGGACGAGGACGATTTCTTCGACAACAAGATCTTTAAGTTCGTCGAGGTACTGCATGGCGTAGGTGCCCTGGATTCTGGCTTCTACAAGCTCATAAAATACGGTACTGCAGATGACACCAAGATCAAGCTCATTCGGGATGGCTACAGCCATGGCTTGGCGGATCTGATGCTAGAACGCTACCCCGAAACGGTGCGTGCGACTGTAGGCGGTGACATCGAAGTGAGTCCTCGCCTGGTCAACATGATGATCAATAACGATGAAAGCGATCTGTTGATATTTGAAGCCAAGATGAACCTTAAACCAGCCTAATTCTGACCGTAAGGGGGGGGAGGGGGCGGTAAAAATTGGGCCGCCCCCCACAATCCGAGTCGGCTTCCCTGGTGTAAGCAGATGGTGAACACAGCTACCAGACTTCAGCATTAAGGACGATGGTATCCGCGTATTTTCAAGCGGGCGCGATCGCCCTTATCACTGGGGTCTCCATGAACTCTCAATCAAATGAGATCCTTCTGTGACCTACACCTCCAAGCATAACCACCAAACCTTCCCCTGTCCTGCAGGGGAAGAGAGAATCCAGAGCACAAAAACTCACCACTCCGCTCTGAGATGGTTCACTTTTTAATCAAATCTCTAATGACGGCAAACTATTGACGATATTCTGAGTTTTAATACTAACATTGACCACTCGCTGGAACAGCTCCAACGGATACTTGGGATTGCCCATGGTCTCAACTGCCCAGTCATTCGCATCATTGACGATTCCACTGGCCTTGTCAGTACGTACCGCCTGCCGTTCCATCACCCAGTCCAGCGCAGCTTTACCGTTCACCACATAGTCCCAGGCTGCCTCGGGGATGCCTTTGAGGGTGATGCGTTGGTTGTAGATGACCGTGCTCTTGTCGCCCTTCTTAGCGAACTTCATTTTCTCCACACGGTAGTCAGCATTGCTGAGCGTACCCTTGGCCTCGATGGTCAGTGGATACGGCTCGACGGTTTCGTAGTTCAGGTGGAGATCGGCCAAGGCGCGGCCTGCCTTGCTGAAAGCCCAGAAATCGGCAGCTTTCTTCACTGCCGGAATGCGTGGCAACTCTTTGCTCAAGTTATCGGCGTAACGCTCGCGGTAGTCCTGCGAATGGAGGATAGCGTAGACGTAGTAGAACAGGTCTTCTTTGTTGATCTGCTCTCCGGTGTAAAACTTGTGGAAATACGCCAAGCCAGAATCGGTAATGGCATCGCGGCGGCGTAAGCCAGCTTCAAGAGGATCAGAAAAAAGATCGTGCTTGGCAGACTTTGCGCACTCTTCGTAGTTATAGAGCGGTAACCACTGGGTGACATCCTCACCAACAAATTTACTTGGCAGAGTATCTGTTATCAGAGCAGAAAAGAGACCGCCTACCGACGTTATATTTATCGCCAAGTTTTCTTTCCCTGCCCCTGGAAAAATGCGCGGCATCTGGTAAACCCTTTCGTTGAAGCGACGATTGTAATACAACCACTGCTTAGCGAATGGGCGGTACAGGCTAGGAATCATGCACTCGGATTCAAAAACGTAGAGATTATTCCTTGCGAGATCCTGTTTGATATTATGTGTCCAACTGATACAAGTTGGATCGGCATCAATAAAACCATCAACCTTTTCCAGGCGTGCCTTTAGATCCAGCGAGGGATACGCCTCATTGAAGCGCGCGACTTCAGCATTGTAGAATCCAATCATGCGATTCATATTGACCGCCAATTTTTCTTTACTGTAATTGAAGGCCCAAGCATCACGCTGAGTTTTCACACCATTGGAGTAGTTGCCGAAAAGTACTAATGTTCCTTTATCGTCCTTATCGCCTACGACGATGAACTGTCCAAAGCTATCATCACGCTGCTTCAACCAGTCGCCGTGCTCATCAGGATTGATCCGCTGCCATTCCTCGATACCTGCCACGCTGCCAAAACCGGAAATTTTCTCCAGTTTTTCCTCACGGCTGAGATAGTCGCCAATGTCATGGAAATAAATCTGGCCATGATTATGTGCATTGGGATTTTTCACCAATATGGAGATGGCAATAGGGGCACGACTACCGCTACCGAATATCTTGCCGCCTTCCTTACGCGAGGTTTCGCCACTGGTGCGCTGATTTCCGCGCAGATGGAATACATAGAGGCTGGAAAACTCATCCACTAGGCACTTGCGCAAGCCGTCTGCGGTATTGGCCTCCACAAAACCAGCATTTGTAACAAAACCGATGATCCCCGCATCGCCAATACGGTCGCTGGCCCAGCGGATGGAGCGAATGTAACTGTCATAGAGCGCGTTTTTGTTGTTCGCGTCTGAGCGAGCGGCATAGGTTATTCGGATGCGTTCATCTAGGCTGGGGTAAGGCACGTTGGCGTTGTTAGCGTTTGCATCGCCTTGACCAACCGAATACGGTGGGTTACCCACAATCACCCGAATATCTAGCGACTTCTGTCGCTTGCGTCGGGCGCTGTTGTCTTCCAGCAGCGCGTCTACCAGATCATCCTTCTCATACATCTGGAAGGTGTCGGTCAGGCAGATACCTTCAAATGGCGTGTACTCGTCGATCACTTCGCCGTGGTAGGCCGCTTCGATATTGATGGCGGCAATGTAGTAGGCCAGCAGCACCAGCTCGTTGGCGTGGATTTCGTGCTTGTACTTGTGCGGCAGCTCGTCCGGTTTGATCAGGCCCGACTGAATTAGGCGTGTGACAAAGGTACCGGTGCCGGTGAATGGGTCGATGATGTGAACGCCTTTACTGCCAAGGGTCTGACCGAACTCCTTTTGCAACAGGTGGTTAACGCTGTGGAGGATGAAGTCGACCACCTCGACGGGGGTGTAGACAATGCCCAAACGCTCAGTCATCTTGGGAAAGGCGTTGCGGAAGAACTTGTCGTACAGCTCGACGATGATCTTCTGCTTACCCTTGGCATTGTCTATACCGGCAGCACGCTGACGCACGCTGGCGTAGAACTTCTCCAAGGTGTCGGCTTCCTTGGCTAAGTGGTGCTCGTGGAGCGCGTCCAGCACTCCTTGCATAGCCTTGGACATGGGGTTACGACTGGCAAAACTGTATTCGTCGAACAGCGCGTCGAAGACCGGCTTGGTTACCAGGTGCTGGGCGAGCATTTCGACAATCTCGCCATCAGTGATGCTGTCATTGAGATCATCACGCAATTCCGCAGCAAAGGACTCAAAAGTCGCTCTCTCTGCGGTGTACTCCGGGTTCTCCAAAATGCCCTTAATACGGTCGATGTGGGTGCGGGCGATCTTGGCAATGTCGTTGGCCCAGTCTTCCCAATGGTGGCGATTGCCACACTTCTCGACGATTTTGGCGTAGATGGCCTTCTCGATTTCACCAACCTCGTAGGCCAGTTCGGCCTGTTGAGTCATCTGACCTTCGGCATCGTATTTAGCGCGCTTTTCACCAATGCCGTACTGCCCTTTGCCGGCCTTGCCGTTATTGGTACCGGCAGCTTTCTTGGCCTTCTTCTCGGCCTTGTCGGTGATGGCGATGACTTCCATCTTGCGAGGGTCTGAACCAATCAGGTCGAGCTTATTGACCATGGCGTCGAAGCTGTCGTCGTGCGAGCGCAGTGCCTGCAGAACCTGCCAGACCACCTTGTAGGTCTGGTTGTCGTTGAGTGCTTCGTGCGGCTCCAAGCCAGCAGGGATGACAACCGGCAGCACCACATAACCGCGCTTCTTTCCCGGTGCGTTGCGCATCACCCGGCCAACAGACTGAACCACATCCACCTGGGAGTTACGCGGGGTGAGAAAGAGCACGGCGTCCAAAGCTGGCACGTCCACACCCTCAGATAGGCACCGTACGTTGCTGAGGATGCGACAGGTATTGGCAGGTGCTTCGGCCTTCAACCACTTCAGCTTGGCTTCCTTCTGACTGGCATTCATGCCGCCATCAACGTGCTCAGCTTCGCAGGTCAGCCACGAGGCTTCTTCGATTTCCTCGGACTCCTGATAAGCCTCCACTACCGACTGGAACATATCAGCAATGTTGACGGAACTGACCTTGTGTTTTGTGCCCTTGTAATTGGGCGAAATGACCTGGCAGAAGGCGACAGCACGTTTCATCGGTTCATCATCACCGATTAACTGCTCATGCAAGCCCTGTTTAGCCAATGCCTTCCAGCAGCCAACGATTTTCGCCGCATCATCTACTTTGAGCTGGTTGTTCTCGTCCTTCAGCATGTCCTGAAGACGGCGACTGATGGTGCTCTCCTCTACAGTAAGTACCAGCACCTTGTAATCAGTGAGCAGGCCACGCTGAACAGCCTCGGAGAAGTTGATGACAAACAACTCCTTACCATACAGAGCTTCGTCATCCATCGAACAGAGCGTGACTTCGCCGGATTCAGCTTTGACCTTTGCGCTGTCACCGTAGATGCGTGGCGTGGCAGTCATATACAAGCGCTTGGCGGCGCGAATATCGGCACCATCGTGAATCCGCACGAAATTACTTTCGTCGTCATCACCGAAGGTCGCACCTGTGGTGCGGTGTGCTTCGTCGCAGATCACCAGATCGAAGTCGGCCAGGCCATGCTCATGCTGGGCTCGGCTAATCACATCGATTGAATGGTAGGTGGAGAACACCACGCTCATGTGCTCAGTGTCGTGACGCTTGAGCATTTCCGCCGCCAGACGATCCGCCTTGGTCGTCGCCGGGTATCGCAGTTCATGAGTGAAAACCTGAACCACATCGTCCTCTGCCTTGCGCTTCTTCCCTACATCACTGTCGGAGCAGACTGCAAAGCTGTGAAGCGGGGTCTCACTCTCCTGCGTCCACTCTGTGAGCGTCTGTGATAGCAGCGACAGGCTAGGCACCAAAAAGAGTACTCTTTTGTCCTTGCCCGCAAGGCGCTCAGCGATCTTCAAGCTCGTGAACGTTTTGCCGGTTCCGCAAGCCATAATCAGCTTGCCGCGCTCAGCCTCCTTTAGGCCAGCAGCTACCGCGTTCAATGCCGTTTGCTGGTGCTCGCGCAGTTGCTTCTTGGTTTTTAGCGTGATCGCTTTGCTGGACTGGTACTTAGCCCAGTCAATTTGGCTTTCTTCTAGGGCTTGCAGATCGATCTTACTAACCGGAGGCTGCTGACCCAGTAGCGCATCCTCGGCGTGCTCGCTCCAGTTGTTGGTAGTGGTGACGATGACTCGATACGAGAAAGGTGCTTTTCCCGAAGCGGTGAAGAAGCTATCAATATCTTTCTTCTGGATTTTGTAGTCTTCGGCGTAAAGCTTGCATTGGACGGCATGGTACTCACCGGTCCCCTGAGTGCGAGCCACCAAGTCAATGCCCGCGTCCTTACCACTCAGACCCTGCTCTCTAGCCCAATCGGCATAGGTCCATACCTTATCGTAGAGGTCCCTATAGGTCGCTTCGTTACGGAGGTAGACGCAGATCAGCTCCTCGAAATAGGTGCCCTTCTCACGCTCTGTCAGCGCGGCACTGCGGTAGGAGTCTAGAAGAGTAGAGAGAGCGGTCATCAAACGATCCTTAGGAATACTGCCAGCGCCCGCCTGAGGCGCAAAATTCCCGAAGTGTACCAATAGCTAGGCCGAGAAGCTTATGCAGCTGTGCACGCGCTGACGATTCATAGCCGTACCGAACTCATTGGGAACCGCCTCCAACCCGCCAGCCTCCTGAAAAGCGTGAGCACAGTGCCCGTCTCATCATCACGCTTATGCCACCGAATCAGAATACTGGCTTTCCAATTGGCATTCCAACGGTCAGAGTCAATCGATAAAATCTCAATAAATTCAGATAAATAAACAATCTGTTCAAATTACCCCGGCCCACCAAACACGTAAAAGGCACCTGGTAACCCAGATGCCTTTTTTATCCCCGCGCGCTTTGCAATGCCGCCGCCCCCTGCTCCGGAATCGGCCGCCCCAGAAGTACCCCCACCACCACCGCAAATACCAGCGCCACCACCCCCGCCGTCACCAACACCGCCTCAAATCCCCCCGCAAACGCTTCCCGCGCCAACGGCGCCACCACCTCGCGCAACCCCGGCTCAAGCAACGACAACGCAGCCTCTAAATCCCCCGCCGCAACCCGAGTAGCCATACCACTAACCTTCCCCAACTGCTCCGGCGCCACCCCTGCCACGGCGTCCCGCAACAACTGCCCACTGCGCGCCGCCAGCACTCCGCCCAACACGCCTACAGCAATCACGATCGCCCCAAACCGCGTAGTCGTACTCAACCCCGAAGCCATCCCGGTCCGCTCGCGCGGCACACACGCCATGATGTTCTTCTGCGTATCGCCATTCAGCAGTCCCGCCCCCGCCCCCAGCACGATGCTGGCCAACGCGAAGGCGAGGTAACCGCCCTGCCCGACCGCCCAGGCACACAGCAGATTGCCCACCCCAACCAACACCAGGCCCAGGGCAAACACCTGCGCGGGGCTCCAACGGCCTGCGAGGCGCATGCCGACCCGGGGCATCAGCAGCATGGCGATTGCAAACGGCAACATGCCCGCCCCTGCCGCTAGCGCGGACAGTTGCAGCCCGTTCTGCAGGTACAGCGGCAACAGCGTCATCATCACCTGCGCGCAGGCGGCGTAGGCGAACATGCCGAGCAGGGCGCCGATGAAGCGGGCGCTGCGCATCAGTTGCAGGTCGATCATGGGCCGTGGCTGGCTGCGCTCGACCATGATGAACAGGCTGAACAGGAAGGCGCTGATCAGCAGGCGGCCGAGGGTGTCTACGCTGGTCCAGCCGACTTGGTTGGCTTCGATCATTGCCCAGATCAGGCAGCCGAGGCTGCCGGCGAAGGTCAGGCTGCCCATGGGGTCGAGCCGGGAGGCGTCGCTGTCGCGGGATTCTTCGACGCTGCGCAGCACCATCAGGGCGAGCACGGCCACCAGCGGCAGGTTGATGTAGAAGATCCAGCGCCAGCCGAGGGTGCTGGCGATTACGCCGCCGAGCAGTGGCGCGAAGGTGATGGTCGCGCCCATGCAGGCGCCCCAGAAGGCCCAGGCGCGCATGCGTGCCTGGGGTTCGTGGAAGCGGTGGCCGATGGCGGCCAGTGCTGCGGTCAGCAGCATGGCGGCGCCGATGCCTTTGGCGGCACGGGCGAGGTCGAGGAACAGTAGGCTTGGGGCGGCGCCGCAGGCAAGGGAGGCGGCGCCGAACACGGCCAGGCCAAGCAGCAGCATGCGCTGGCGGCCGAAGCGGTCGGCCAGGCTGCCGGCGGGTAGCAGGCAGGCGGCGAAGGCCAGCAGGTAGGCGCTGACGACCCATTCGATATCGGCGAACGAGCCGGACAGGTCGCGGGCGATGCTGGGCAGGCTGACGGCGACGATGTTGGTGTCGAGGATGATCAGGGCGCAGACCAGGGAGGCGGTCAGTAGCGTGAAACGCGCAGAGGGCATGGTGGGGCTCCAAAAGGCAGGGCGGGTTGCCTTGGGGAACGGTTGTTGCTTTTGAGATCGCTGGGGCCGCTGCGCGACCCATCGCCGGCAAGCCAGCTCCTACCTTTACAGCAGCGTGTGCAAGATCGGCGCTTTACTGTGGGAGCTGGCTTGCCGGCGATGGGGCGCGCAGCGGCCCCGGCAATCTCAAAGGCAAGCTGTACCGCCAAGACACCCGCCTTTTGATGTTGGCTTCACCTTAACGCCGCCACCCCAAAAGATTGTTAGCTCCAGCGGCCGGCATCATTAGCTTGCAGGTAACAGCACGCGTGAAACCGCTAACGCCGCCGGCCAGTTCCCTTGTGGTGCTCAGCCCTGTACAAGTGTTTCAAGAAGCGAAACCCACAGGTCACCCGCACCATGGAAATCCGTCATTTCCGCTACTTCCTCTGCGTCGCCCGGCACGGCCATTTCACCCGTGCCGCCGAGCAGCTGGGCATCGCCCCGCCGACCCTCAGCCGGCAGATCCAGGACATGGAACGCGAGCTGGGTGTGCGGCTGTTCGAGCGCAATCAGCGCGAGGTCAACCTGACGGCGGCCGGGCAGGCGCTGTTGATCGAGGCCGACCAGGCGGTGCGCCAGTTCGATGCCGCGCAACTGGGGGCGCAACGTGCGGGGCGTGGTGAAAGTGGCAGCATCGAATTGGGTTACGTGGCGTCGGCGGCCTATTCCGGCATGCTGCAGCGCCAGGTGACCGGCTTCAGCGCTGCTCACCCCGGCGTGCGCTTGAACATTCGGGAACTACCCATGGCCGAGCTACCGGGCATGGTGGGTGATGGCCTGCTCGACCTGGCCTATGTGCGTTCACCGATGGAGTTGCCCGAAGAACTCGAAGCCATCGCCTTGCATCAGGAAGGTTTCGTGCTCGCCCTGCCCGCCAGTTCGCGGATCAACGAACTGCCGCAGATTCCGGCGGCGCGCCTGGCCAACGAAACCTTCATTCTGCCAGAGCAGATTTCCGGCACGCTGGAGGCCGCGGCGCAGGGTGGTTTCGTCCCGCGGCTGGGGCCGCAACCCGGCAGCCTGGTGGCGGTGATTACCTTGGTGTCGCTGGGGCAAGGGATTGCGGTGGTGCCAGAGTCGGTGGTGCAGCGCATCAGCCTGCCACAGGTGAACTACCGGCGGATCGCCGACAGTGAAGCCAGTTCGTGGTTGAGCCTGCTCCACCGGCGCTTCGAGAAAGCGCCAGCGGTGAACAGGTACATCGAGATGATGGGTGGCTAGCGCTGGGTGAACCCAATCACCCCACCGAACGCGCCGCCACTGCCTGCGCATGCCCCCGCGAGGTCACGATGCCGAGGAACGAGATCACGATCGCCAGCCCCAGCGTCGAACTCACCTCCGCCCGGTGCTCTGGCGTGTACATCATCACCGCCAGCGCCCCGGCGATGAAGATGATTACCGCCCAGGTCAGCCATGGGAACAGCCACATACGGAATTTCAGCTGGGCGTTCTCGCGCTCCAGGCGGCGGCGCATGCGCAGCTGGGAGATGGCGATGACCATGTACACCAGCAAGGCGATGGCGCCGGAGCTGGCCAGCAGGAACTCGAACACGCCCTTGGGTGCGAAGTAGTTGAGCACCGCGATGGCAGCGCCGATCAGCGTGCTGCCGAACACCGCAGCGCGTGGCACGCCGACCTCGGAGGTGTGCTTCAGGAAGGCCGGGGCGTCGCCGCGCTTGGCCAGCGAATACATCATGCGCGAGGCGATGTAGATCGACGAGTTCATGCAGCTGGTCACCGCCACCAGGACTACCAGGTCGACCAGGAAGCCGGCGTTGGGGATGTTCATGATTTCCAGTGCACGCTGGTACGAGCCCACCACTGCCAGCTGCGGGTCGTTCCACGGCACGATCGAGATGATCACGAAGATCGACAGGATGTAGAAGGTGCTGATGCGCCAGATCACCGAGCGGGTCGCCTTGGCGATGTTGCGCGAGGGGTCGCTGGATTCCGATGCGGCAATGGTCACGGCCTCGGTGCCGATGAAGCTGAACATCACGGTGATGAACGCACCGATCACGGCAGACCAGCCGTTCGGCGCAAAGCCGCCGTAATCCTTCATCAACCCGCTCAGGCCGCTGACTTCGCGGTCGGGCAGCCAGCCCATCAGGGCCGCGAAGCCGGCGCCGATGAAGCAGAGAATGGCCGTGACCTTGAGGATGGCGAACCAGAACTCGAACTCACCGTACTTGGCCACGCTGAACAGGTTGGTGCCGGCCAGCAGCAACACCGAAGCCAGGGCGAAGATCCAGCTGTCCAACTGCGGGAACCAGGCGTTAAGCACATGCCCTGCGGCCAGCGCTTCGATCGGGATCACCAGCACCCAGAACCACCAGTACAGCCAGCCGATGGTGTAGCCGGCCCAGCGGCCAATGGCCTGGTCGGCGTAGGTGGAGAACGAGCCGGTGTCAGGGTGCGCGACGGCCATTTCGCCGAGCATGCGCATCACCAGCACTACCAAGGTGCCGGCCACGAAGTAAGAAACAATGGTGGCTGGCCCGGCCGCCGCAATGGCGTGCCCGGAGCCGACGAATAGTCCGGCACCGATGATGCCCGCGATGGACAGCATCGTTACATGACGTGGCTTGAAACCTTGTGCAAGGTTGCCATCAGATCCCACGGTGTTCATTGATGTTGTTCTCTTTTTGCTGACACAAGGAAGGACGGGCAGGCGTAGGCGAAAATATCTCCTTTGAAATCAATAAGTCGACACCTTGTATGCGCACTGTTGTTGATCTTTGGCACGCGTCACAGCGCAAGGTGTCAGTGCAATTCGGGTTTCATTTAAGCCCCGTGAGGCTGTGGGAAATTACACGAGAACGCCTCGGAACTGTTCGATCACGACAGCGCATTTCCATAAACGCCAGATGTCGTGAATGGCGTATCCAAATGCGCCTGCTGGCCAATTGAAGGTTCCGTTTTTCATCTGGATATGCGTTGTGCCGGCCGGCCTCTTCGCGGGGCAAGCCCGCTCCCACATAGGTATTGCACTGCTTCCAAGGGCAGTGGTGTACCTGTAATCCCACAGGTACTGCACTGCTCTCAGGGGCAGTGGTGTATCTGTGGGAGATTCTATGGCAGCAGACAACTTCTCTGAGGAAGTAGCCACACGGCATTTTTCAATGCCTCCAGGCATGGGGCATCGCACCTGAAAAGTCCTTCGAGTGTTTGGGTGCAGCTTGGGGGCC
>NZ_JBDFPP010000018.1:0-95451 GCF_039672635.1 Pseudomonas sp. P39-UII1 | reverse complement strand
ATCTGATCAACCACCGCCAATTTAAAAGACAGTGAGTAATCTCGCTGTGTGCGCTTTACACCTTGCTCCATCTGACTCTCCGGAAATTCGGGATGGGAGGTGTAAACCTTATTCAGGACGGGACATGCTGCATAAAAAAGGGAGGCCCAGGTGGCCTCCCTTTTTCGTTCATCTGTGCCCTGGGCCCGCTTCGCAGGCCTTTCGCGACGCAATGCCGCGCCTACAGAAGACAGGCTCGCGATGGTTACTTCACCTCGACGGTGATCTTCTTCGACTCGACGCTTGGCTTGAACGGCACGTGATACTGGTCGCCCAGCACCAGCTGCAAGGTGTGCTTGCCCGGCGTCAAGGTAATGGTGGCCTCGGTCTGTGCCTTGCCGAAGTGCAGCACCTGTGGGCCCGCCGGCAGCGCAACACCGCTCTCGGGCATCAGGCTGGTGGGCAGTGGCTGGTCAGCCAACGGTTCTTTGTCGACATCCACCAGCAGGTGGTGGTGGCCGGTGTGAGGCGTCTGGTCGCCCGCAGGCTTGAGCCCCATGCCTTCGATGCCGAACTTGACGGTGAAGGTCTTGTCGACCGTTGCACCATCGGCGGGGGAAACGATGAAGACCTTGGCATCCTTGGGCGGCTCCTGGCTCTTCAGCGCATCCGCAGCGGTGGCCAATAGCGAGGCCCCCATCAGCAGGCCGGCAACGGCAGCACGCGAAAATAGGCTGTTCATTCACTTCTCCTGTGATTCACTTGAAAGCCGCCGCCAGAAAATTCCTACGGCAGCGGTCGTTCACCATAGCCCACAAAGAGAAATATTTCAGTTAGGGTTAAACCTCGCCAAGGCTTCAAGGTCATAGGCTGCGCTCGACCACGACGAGGAAGAAAGTCGTGGCGAAAGTTATTCATTTGCCAAAGAAAGGGGCTTTACATGCGTTCGACCATAGGCGTACTGCTGGCAGTACTCATCACGCCATTGGCTCAAGCCGAGCTGATAGACGAAATAGCCGACCGGGGCGAACTGCGCATTGCCGTGCAGGCCGACAACTCGCCTTATGCCTTCAAGGAAAACGACCACCTGACCGGCTTCGACATCGAATTTGGCCAGGAGCTGGCAAAGGAGCTGGACCTGCGCGCCGAATTCATCGAAACCCCTGCCGCCGAAGCGTTGCCAGGGGTGCAAAGTGGAACCTACGACATCACCCTGACCCCGGCAGACAGCGCACCCAAGGCCGACACCCCGTTCGATGTCAGCCAGCCATTCGGCGAGAAGAAACTGGTGATCCCGTTCCAGAAAGGCAACCCCGCGTTCGAGGGCGCAGTGAACAACGCGCTGCAGCGGCTCAAGGACAGTGGCCGTACTGCAGAGCTAGAGCAGAAGTGGTTCAAGGGTGTGCAGGAGACTGCTGCCGGGCAATAACTGATTTGTCGCCTGTACCGGCCTCTTCGCGCGGCAAGCCCGCTCCCACAGGTATGTCACAGTTCGCCAGAATTGCGCGGTATTTGTAGGTGCGGGCTTGCCCCGCGAAGAGGGCGGAGCAGGATCAAGCTGAACGCCCAGCCAACGCTCGCTCCGCTTCTTCCAGCTCCAATTCGCTGAACACCAGCACGCCGTCGCGCCGCAACAGCGCCGTAGTCACCCCTTCACCCGGCACCTTCACCCCGGCAAACGTGCCATCGTAGGTCAACCGGTTGCCACACGAGGGGCTGCCAGCCTTGAGCACCGCCACCCGGATACCATGCAGACGCACCAGCGCCAGCGCCTGCTGCGCACCGGCCAGGAACGCAGCACTGACATCCTCGCCACTCACCGTGATTACCTGCGCGCCACCATCGAGCACAGCGCCACCCTGCCCACCCGGGATTTCCGCCGCCGGGCGCGGAGTCGGCAAACCGCCGGCCACTTCCGGGCACAACGGCACCACACGCCCTTCGGCCTGCCAGCGCTGCAACAGATCAGGATGGCCGCTGGCTCGGCCGTCATAACGCACCGGCTGCCCTAGCAGGCAGGAGCTGACCAGCACCCTGGGCAAGTCAGAACGGGTCATTGCCACGGCGCCGGAACCAGCCCGTCAGCGATAGCCTTTCGCGTCCGGCCGGCAAGACTTCGTGCGGCACCTCGCCCGACAGGAAAATCACCAGGCTGCCGGCCACCGGCTGCACGTCGTGCACCACATCGTCAGCCAGGAACATGCGCAACTGGCCGCCATCCTCTGGCTGCCAGTCCTCATTGAGGTAGAGCACCGCCGAGACCATGCGCCGGTCGTCATCGCGAAAACGGTCCAGGTGCCGGCGATAAAACGCCCCCGGTGGGTACAGGGCGAAATGGCACTCAAAGTCTTCAAGGCCGAGGAACAAGCCCTGATTGATGGCCAGGCGCACGTGGTCCATGGCCGCCAGGTATTGGTCACACGCCTCGGCCTGGCCGGGGTCGATCCACTCGATCTGGTCGCCACGGATCGCCTCGCGCACCTCCTGGGAAACGCCGCGCCCAACCCCGGCAGGGTTGAGCTGGCCTTCTGCATCACGGCGCCGACATTCGGCCGCTAGCGCACGCACCAGTTCACCAGGCAGAAAAAGGGCCTGCTGCGACCAGCCATGGGTGGCCAGATCGTCGACGACGGCCGCAAGCATCGGGTGTTCAGGGGATATGTGCATGGCGCGCATCATATCCATTAGCCCTGCACTCGCACAGCGCCACTTGGCTGAGAATCACGCGCGTATCTCGACAAACCGACGCCGAGCCAAGGACAATAGCCATCTGCCGACAGGAGTCCTGAATGCGCCGTCTGTTTTCCCTGCTTCTGCTGATGATCTGCACCATGCCTGTCTGGGCAGACAGCCTCGATCAACTGTACAAGGCCGCCGGCTGGCCCGACCAGCGCGCCCATTTCAATGATGCCGTGAGCGCCGCCCAGCAGCGCTACCGCAACAGCCTGCCGCCTGCCGTTTACCAGGCGCTGGTCAACAACAGCAACCAGCGCTTCCAGGCCGAGGGTATGGATCGCCGTGCCCTGGCGCAGCTGCGCAGCGCCTTGCCCAACCCTGCGCCGGCGCTGGCCTTCTTCCAGTCGCCGCTGGGGCGCAAGATCGTCGCCGCCGAATTGCTGGCCACGCGCAAGGACCAGTTGGCCAAGAACGCCAAAGGCCTGCCGAAGATCCAGGCCAGTGACAACCGCCTGCTGATCATCGGCCACCTGGCCCAGGCACTCCCGGCCCGCGAAGCGGGTGCCGAGGTCAGCCTGGCGATCGCCGGGGTGGCTGCCGACAGCTTGAGCTCGATGATCCCCGGCCTGTTTGGTGGCGGCCAGGCCCAGGGCCTGCTCGACGGCCAGCGCCAGCGGCTGATGAGCCAGATTGGCGAGGACCTCAACAACACCTTGCTGTACGTCTACCGAGACTTGTCCGACGCCGAACTCGAGCAGTTCGCCACCTTTGCCGAATCGCCGGAAGGCAAGGCGTATTACCAGGCTGCCGTGGCTGCCGTGCGCGCAGGGCTGGCGGTCGGCCAGAACGGCGCCAACCTCAAGTAATCAGCCCAGGCGCTGATCGATGAAGTCGAAGTAGCGCTGGCGAATGCCCGGCAGCTCGTTGGCCAGGTGGTGGCGAGCCTCGGGCAGCATGAGGATTTGCGGTTCGCTGAACTTGGCCTTGAGCACCTTGAGGTTATAGGGCCAGTCCACGGTGCCATCCGCCTCCCCCTGAACGATCAAAGGCTGCCGCTTACTGCACGGTGCGGCTTCGATACGCTTGACCCAAGCCATCAGCGCGCCGACCCAAGCGGTCGGCAAGCGACGCGGTTGCAGCGGGTCGGCCTGCAGAAACGGCAGGAACGCCGGGTCGTTGGTGTTTTCGCTGAAGCGCCGCTCGATGCCATTGACGAAATGGCGCAGCACCCGATAACTGACTTTCGACCACAGCCAGGCACGTGGGCGCACCAGCGGCGCCAGCAGGATCACCTGGCCATCGATCGGGCTTTTTGCGCCCTGGTGCAGCAGGTGGTCCACGGCAATCGCCCCGCCCGTGCTTTGCCCGCACATGTGCCACGGTCGCGGCAGGTCAAGGCTCCGCGCCTGCTCGAACAAAGCGTCCAGCACCTGCTGGTACAGCGCGAAATCAGTGATGCTGGCGCGCTCGCCGCTGGACAACCCGTGCCCAGGCAGGTCGCAACTGATGACCGCGTAGCCCTGCTTCAACGCCCATTCGATCACATGCCGGTACAGGCCCATGTGGTCGTAATAGCCATGCAGCAGAAACAGCGTCGCAACAGGCTGCGGCGGCAGCCAGGCTTGCCCGACCAGCTCGAAGCCCGCTGCCTGGAAGCCACCCAGCCAGCTCTGCGCCGACAGGTTCAGGCCATAGAAACGCTGGTAGTCCTGGGCCAGCGCAGACAGGGGCTGGCGAGCGCTCAAGGGCTCGAGGGTGGGGCGCAGGCGGTCGGGCTGAAAAGCAACAGGCATCAAGTACATCCAAAGCGAAGCGAGTATTGATCTGGGATATTCAGCTCTTGGCTCCATCGTGGCAAGCTTGGGCACTTTTATTGCCTGAACTGGCCTCATCGCCGGCAAGCCGGCTCCTACAAGAACCGCATGTTCTCCACAGCCGCCGCTGTACCTGTGGGAGCCGGCTTGCCGGCGATGAGGCCAGCAAAAACAACAGCGAATTCTTCATGCAGACGCCAATCAAACGGGTAATCATGGCCACCGCGGTGCTGCTCGGCGCCGCTGTGCTCTGGTGGGCCTACGACAATTTCCAGTCCCGCTACCTGCGCCCCTTCGACAACCAGGCCACCCTGTTCGACGGCAGCCAGTTGCGCCTGCCCGCGGCACTCGCAGGCCCTGGCCCGATCCGCGTGGTGCATTTCTGGGACCCGGCCTGCCCCTGCAATGTCGGCAACCAGCAGCATCTGGCCGACCTGGTCAGCCACTTTGCAGGCGCTGATGTCACGTTCCACTTCGTGCAAAAACCCGGTAGCCACGGCCAGTTGCCGGCCAACCTCACACGCTTGCAACCCATCGCCAACCTGCCTGGTAGCGAGCAGCTGCCCGCCTCCCCCGCCGTAGCGATCTGGGACCGTCAGGGCAACCTTGCCTATTTCGGCCCCTACAGCGAAGGCGCGGTGTGCAACGCCAGCAACAGCTTCATCGAGCCGATCCTCAAAGCGCTGCTCGATGATCGCCAGGTCAGCGCATCCAATACGCTTGCAGTTGGCTGTTACTGCCCTTGGGGCGGCTGACGCACCCGCGCCGGGTTACCCACCACCACCGCGCCCGCCGGCACATCGCGGGTGACCACACTGCCCGCGCCGACCACCGCGTTGTCGCCGATGGTCACCCCGGGCAGGATGATCGCCGCACCGCCAATCCACACGTTGTCGCCGATGGTCACCGGCCGCCCGCTTTCCAGCCCGCTGCGGCGCTGCTCGGGGTCAAGCGGGTGGTCGGCGGTGTAGATCTGCACCGCCGGGCCGATCTGGCAGTCATCGCCGATGCGCACCGGCAGCACGTCGAGAATCACGCAGTTGAAGTTCATGAAGGTATTGCGGCCGACACTGATGTTGTAGCCATAGTCACAGAAGAACGGCGGGCGAATCACGGTGCCCTCGCCCACATGGCCGAAGTGCTCGGCGAGCAAGCCGTTGCGGGCTTCATTGAGCAACTCGAAGCTGCTGTTGTAACGGTGCATCCAGTGCTTGCTGGCAATTTGCTCGGCCTGCAGCTCGGGGCAACTGGCATGGTAGGGCTGGCCGCTGAGCATTTTCTGTTTTTCGCTGAGGAACATTGGAATCTCCTGTCGGGGGCTATGCTCTGTTCGCGAATACGTCGAAGATCGGACCACATTTTCCGCTCGAATGCACAAGGAGTCTCGATGAAGCGCAGCCTGACCCTGTTGGCCGTGGTCGTAGCCGTGGCCGCCGGCGCTGGTTACTGGTACGTGCATGGCAAGCTGCCGCAGCGTGACGGCGAGGTGGCGATCGCCGGCCTGCAGGCCCCGGTCAGCGTGCGCTATGACACCCGCGGCGTGCCGCACCTGCAGGCGCAGAACGAAGCGGACCTGTACCGCGCCTTCGGTTACGTGCATGCCCAGGACCGGCTGTTCCAGATGGAAATCATGCGCCGCCTGGCGCGTGGCGAGTTGGCCGAAGTGCTGGGCGACAAGCTGCTGCCCACCGACACCCTGTTTCGCAGCCTGCGCATCCGCGACCAGGCTGCCTTGATGGTGCAGCGGCTGGACCGCCAGTCACCGGCATGGCAAGCCCTGCAAGCCTATCTTGACGGCATCAACGCTTGGCAGGCCAGCCACCCCAAGCCCATGGAGTTCGACCTGATCGGCATCACGCCCAGGCCGTTCACCGCCGAAGACACCTTGAGCATCGCCGGCTACCTGGCCTACAGCTTCGCTGCCGCGTTCCGCACCGAGCCTGCACTCACCTACATCCGCGATCAGCTCGGCCCGCAGTACCTGAAAATCTTTGACCTCGACTGGCACCCTGACGGTGCGATCCGCACGCCACTGGCCGCCGCAGACTGGCAAAGCCTGGAAGCCCTGGCGCGGCTCAGCCACGAGGCCCTTGGCGATGCCGGTATCCCGCAGTTCGAGGGCAGCAACGCCTGGGCCATTGCAGGTAGCCGTACTCGCAGCGGCAAGCCATTGCTGGCCGGTGACCCGCACATCAGCTTCGCGGTGCCGGCCGTGTGGTACGAGGCGGAGCTGTCGGCGCCTGGCTTCAACCTGTATGGCTATTTCCAGGCGCTGAACCCGTTCGCGCTGCTCGGGCACAACCGTGACTTCGGCTGGAGCCTGACCATGTTCCAGAACGACGATGTCGACCTGATTGCCGAAAAGGTCAACCCGGCCAACAACGACCAGGTCATGGTCGATGGCCAATGGCGAACCCTGGAAAAGACCGAGCAGAAGATCGCCGTCAAAGGCCAGCCGCCCGTCACCGTCGAGCTGCGCCGCTCCCCTCACGGGCCGATCGTCAACGAGGTGCTGGGGGCAACCGCCGGCGCCACACCCATCGCCATGTGGTGGGCATTCCTTGAGACCGACAACCCGATCCTCGAAGGTTTTTACCAACTCAACCGCGCCGACACCTTGGCCAAGATGCGCGAAGCGGCCGCCAAGGTACACGCGCCAGGGCTGAACTTCGTCTGGGCCAACGCGCGTGGCGATATCGGCTGGTGGGCAGCGGCGCAACTGCCGATCCGCCCGGAGGGCGTCAACCCGACCTTCATCCTCGAGGGTGCCAGCCCACAGGGCGACAAGCTGGGATTCTACCCCTTCAGCGTCAACCCGCAGCAGGAAAACCCGGCCAGTGGCTACATCGTTTCGGCCAACTACCAGCCGCCAGCGGTGGTGCCGGTACCGGGCTACTACAACCTTGCGGACCGGGGCCGACAGCTGGACCGCCAGCTGGCCAACCCGGATGTGCAATGGGACACCGAAAACAGCCAGGCGCTGCAACTGGACACCGCCAACGACTACGGCCCTCGCACGCTGGCGCCGTTACTGGCGACCCTGCGCGGCATCGCCCAGGGCGATGAGGAAAAGGAGCTGGTCGAGCAACTGGCAGCCTGGCGCGGTGACTACCCGCTGGACTCGACCAGCGCCACGCTGTTCAACCAGTTCCTGTACCAGCTGGCGTATGGCGCGCTGCACGACGAGCTCGGCGATACCTGGTTCCCGGTGCTGATCAGCACCCGCGCCATCGACGCCGCCCTGCCACGCCTGGCCGCCGATGCCGAATCGCCGTGGTGGAACACCCGCGGGGCCACTCAACCAACCGACCGCACCGCCGTCGTGCGTGGCGCCTGGCAGCAGACGCTCAAGCACCTGCGTGAAACCATCGGCAAAGACCCGGCCAGCTGGCAATGGGGCAAGGCGCATACGCTGACGCACAACCATCCGCTGGGGGTGAAGAAGCCGCTGAACCTGCTGTTCAACGTAGGGCCGTTCGCGGCGCCCGGCACCCATGAAGTGCCCAATAACCTGTCGGCGAAGATCGGGCCGGCACCCTGGCCAGTGACGTATGGACCTTCGACGCGGCGGCTGATCGATTTTGCCGATGCCGGGCAGGCGCTGACCAGTAACCCGATCGGGCAAAGTGGGGTGCCGTTCGACAGGCACTATGCGGACCAGGCCGAGGGGTACATCGAGGGGCGGTACCAGCGGGCACAGATGGGGGTTATTCCGGCGCAGAGTACGCTCAAAGCGGTGCCTGTAGGAGCGGGCTTGCCCGCGAAGGGCCGCTAAATCCACCCCTCAACCACTGCCAGCACCAAAAAAAAACGCCGACGCAATGCGCCGGCGTTTTTCATGCAGGGCCGAATCAGAACGCCGGCAGCACCGCACCGCTGTACTTCTTGGCGATGAATTCCTTCACCTCTGGGCTGGTCAGGGCCTTGGCCAGCTTCTGGATAGCCTCGCTGTCCTTGTTGTCCGGGCGGGCAACCAGGAAGTTCACGTACGGCGAGTCGCTACCCTCGATTACCAGCGCGTCCTTGGCCGGGTTCAGGCCAGCTTCCAGCGCGTAGTTGGTGTTGATCATGTCCAGGTCGACCTGGTCCAGTACCCGCGCCAGCATGGCCGATTCAAGCTCCTTGAACTTCAGCTTCTTCGGGTTCTCTGCAATGTCCTTCGGGGTGGCCAGGGCGTTTTTCGGGTCTTTCAAGGTGATCAGGCCAGCCTTCTGCAGCAGGATCAGGGCACGGCCGCTGTTGCTGCCTTCGTTAGGGATGGCAACGGTTGCGCCGTCCTTCAGCTCGGACAGGTTCTTGATCTTCTTCGAGTAGCCACCGAATGGCTCCACGTGCACGCCGATCACGGTTTCCAGGTGGGTGCCTTTACCTTCGTTGAAGCTCTTCAGGTACGGCAGGGTCTGGAAGTAGTTGGCGTCCAGGCGCTTCTGGTCCACTTGCACGTTTGGCTGCACGTAATCGGTGAAGACCTTGATTTCCAGGTCCACGCCCTCTTTGGCCAGGGTCGGTTTGATCAGCTCGAGGATTTCAGCGTGGGGTACCGGGGTGGCGGCAACCACCAGTTTCTCGGCGGCAGCAGCCAGGCCGGAGAACGACAGGGCGGCGGCCAGGGCCGTGGTCAGCAGGGTCTTCTTCATGGTGGTCCTTGTTCTGTTTCTGGCCATCGGCGATGGCGAAGTCGGTGCCCAACCGTTTCATCAGCGGGCGTGAGGCGGAAGATACCGAGATTTTTTATTCCGCAACAATACCTTTTAATTAGCTACTTATTCCAAAAACAAACTGCCATTACCGACTTTGCTTATGAGCGAGGTCTAGCCTGCGGGGT
This sequence comes from Pseudomonas sp. P39-UII1, assembly GCF_039672635.1. Lineage (NCBI taxonomy): Bacteria > Pseudomonadati > Pseudomonadota > Gammaproteobacteria > Pseudomonadales > Pseudomonadaceae > Pseudomonas > Pseudomonas sp. P39-UII1. The sequence continues at coordinate 86,157 of NZ_JBDFPP010000018.1, read as the reverse complement.
TGGGCAGGTCGAGGTCCTCTGGCTGGATCTCGTCACTGTCATTGACCAGCAGGGCGAAGTGGATGATGTTCTCCAGCTCGCGAGTGTTGCCGGGCCAGGCGTGGGCTTCCAGCACCTGCTGGGCCGCTTCGCTGATCAGTGGCACCGGGCGTTGCAGGCGTGCGGTGTAGATACCCACGAAGTACTCAGCCAACGGCAGGATATCGCCGCGGCGCTCACGCAGCGGCGGCAGCTCCAGAGCACCCTCGCGCAGGTACTGGTACAGGCGTTCGTTGAACCTGCCGGCCTTCACCACCCGCGCCAGGTCGATACTGGTCGCCGCCACCAGGCGCACATCTACCGGCTGCGGCTGTTGCGCACCGACACGGGTGACTTCGCGGTTCTCCAGTGCGGCCAGCAGCTTGCCCTGGATAGCCAACGGCAAGTCGGCGATCTCATCCAGGTACAGCGTGCCGCCGTTGGCCGAGCCGAACCAACCTGCACGGCTGCTGGCAGTTCCCCCGTGAGCACCGGCGCTGTAGCCGAACAGCTCGGCGTCGGCGTAGGTGTGGCTGATGGCCGCGCAGTTGACCGAAACAAACAGCCCGCCGCGGTCGCTGGCGCGATGGATCTGCCGGGCCAGCAGCTCCTTGCCGGTGCCGGTCTCGCCGCGGATCAGCACCGGCAGCGGTTGCGGCGCCAACCGCTCGAGGGCCTTGCGCAACTGCTGCGAGCGCGGGTCGATGAACACCAGTGCCTTGGCACGGATGCTCAGTGGGCTCTTGTCCAGTTCAGGGAAGGTCAGCAGCGGCTGGCCGAACGGGTTTTGAAAGGTCATGACGAACTCCCGCCCCATGCCTCCAGCGGCCGGGCGTCAGGCTAACGATAAACAGTAGGGCCGATCAGGCGCGGCGCAGTGCGCGCTGCTCAACCCGGCTTTGCAGGCGATACAGGTAGGCGAAGCCCTGCTCCCAGCGTTCATGCCCAGACTTCACATTGATGTGCCCGGCGTTGCTCAACAACCCTGCTTCAGCCCCCCAGGCCTGGGCCAGGAAAAGCGCGCGCGGAACGTTCACCGCCGGGTCGTTATCGGAGCTGACCACCTGGCTTGGGAATGGCAACGCCTGCAGCGGGATCGGCGCGAAGTTGCGCAAGGCGGGCGAGCAGGTCGGCCGCTCGACGTCAGCCGGTGCCACCAACAGCGCGCCACGCACTCGGCGCAGCAAGGCCGGGCTGGCCTGCTCGGCCCAGTGGGCGACCGTGATGCAGCCCAGGCTGTGGGCGATGAGAATCACCGGCGAGCGTTCAGCGGCGATCGCCTGCTCCAACGCCTGCACCCAGTCCTGGCGCTGCGGAGTCAGCCAGTCCTGCTGCTCGACCCGGGCGCTGTTGGGCAAGGTGCGCTGCCAGTGACTCTGCCAATGGTTGTCTGGCGATCCTTGCCAGCCCGGCACAATCAGGTAGCGAATCGACTCATTGCGCATGGGGACGCCTCCAGTAAGTTTGCGTGCTTGGAGACAAGTATAGGGAGGTGTTTATATTCGTAAAGGAATAAGAAGCTATTTATTAATAACCATAAGGCATTTCTGGGAAAATCATTTGCCATAAAAAAAGGGCCTACCCCTGCCAAGAGATAAGGCCCATAAGCACTTGCCTGAAGAGGGTTTGCCGATCAGCGCGCGGTGATCACCGCCAGTTTGCTGATGCCTGCACGTTCGATCGCGGCCATGGCTCGCGCCACCTCGCCGTAATTCACGCCGTCGTCAGCCTGCAGCTGCACACGCACTTGTTCGTCCTTGGCCTTGGCCGCCTTGAGGCTGGTTTCCAGCAGGTCCGGCTGGATCTCGTCCTTGTTGATGAACAGCTTGCCGCTGCCATCGATGCTCACCACCAGCGGGTCCTTCTGCTCCACCGGCGCCACGGCCTCGGTCTTGGGCAGGTTGATGGGGATGGCGTTGGTCAGCAGTGGTGCAGTGACGATAAACACCACCAGCAGCACCAGCATGACGTCTACCAGGGGCGTGACGTTGATTTCACTGAGGACTTCGTCGTTGTCCTGGGTCGAAAAGGCCATATCAGGACGCCTCCTTCACCGGCTGGGTGAAACCGGTTTGCGCCTTTTGCACGGCGGGGTGCACCAGCACGCGGAAAGCACTCTTCTGCGCCAGGCTATAGAAGTCGTGGGCGAAATCATCCAGGTCGGCGGCGGTCAGCTTGAGGCGGCGCAGGAAGTAGTTGTAGACCAGCACCGCCGGCACCGCGACAGCGATACCCACACCCGTGGCGACCAATGCCGCGCCGATGGGGCCCGCCACGGTTTCCAGGCTGGCCGAGCCTGCCGCGCTGATGCCCTTGAGGGCTTCCATGATGCCCCAAACCGTGCCGAACAGGCCGATGAACGGCGAGGTACTACCGATACTGGCCACCACGGCCAGGCCGGTTTCCAGCGAGCGGCGCTCACGCACGATCTGCTGGCGCAGGGCACGTTCCAGGCGGTCCTGGTGGTTGATCGCGTGACTCAGGTCGTTGGCCTGGGCCTCGCCGACAGCAATCGCGGCATAACCGGACTGAGCAACGCGGGCCGCCGGGCCAGGCAGCTCATGGCTGATTTGCGCCGCCGCATCCAGGCTCGAGGCTGCCCAGAATTGCTGGTGGAAGCGTTTGTCCTGATTCTTCAGCCGCACGAACTGCACGACCTTGACCAGGGCCAAGCCCCAGGTAGCGACAGAAAAACCTACCAGCAGCCAGATGACTGCGCTTTCAACGGACTCGAGGGGGGATGCCAACAGGCTCATGAGAGTGTTTTCCTATGTTCTGCAAATAATGGTCTGGCGAAAAATCAACGAAGCTTGAAATCGATCGGCACACTGACCCAGCCGGCCTGGGCCACATCGCCCTGCTTGGCGGGCACGAAACTCCAACGCTTGACCGCAGCCAGGGCGGCGGCGTCGAGGGCATCGCGACCGCTGCTTTTCTGCAGCTGGATCTGCCCCGGCTTGCCGCTGGGCAAGACCTCGACTCGCAGCAGCACGGTGCCTTCCCAGCCGCGGCGCTGGGCCATCTGCGGGTACTCCGGCGCCGGGTTCTTCAGGTACGCGGCGTTGGCCGAAGCGGGCGTTACCGGCGCCGGCGCGGGTGGCGCAGGCGGTGCGGGGGCCGCCACCGGCGCAGGCGCAGGGGGTGGTGCCTCGACGGGTTTGGGCGGCGGCTTGGGCGCCTGCTTGACCACGGGCTTGGGCAGCGGCTTTGGCTTGGGTTTAGGCTTGGCGGCCAGCTCGTCAACGACCGGTGGCGGTGGCTCCACCACCGGCGGTGCCGGGGCCGGTGGTGGCGGCTCGACCACGGGCGGCGCAGGTGCGGCGAACTCGATGGTCATGGGTGGAATCTGCGGCGGCACTACCGGCAGCTCAGGCGTCGGGGCTTGGCTTACCCAGTAGGCGGCGGCGCCGTGCAAGGCCAGCACCAGCAAGCCCAACGCCAGCTTGTCGCGGCGCTTGAGGCCGCTGACCGGCGTGCGTTGCAGCCGCAGCTGGCCCAGCGGCAGGCGAAGTGTCCGTCCAAGCTCGACCAGGTCACCCGGGGCCGGGCGCCATGGCTGGTCGTAGGCCCTGACGGCCGTCTGGACATTACCCATTGATCAAACTCCTGGGGTTCTTGATTCAGGTGTGTGGCTGAATCATCGGGGCCAGAGGCTTATCTCTTAAAGTAATGTTTAAAATTAAAGTTAGATCATTTAGGCATATTGGTTTTGGGTGGTTGCTTGGAAGCCACGTGATTCGCGGGTTTCGTTAGAGCAGCGCAAAACCGATGCATTGCAGGCATGGAAAATATTCTTGTAAGGCATCGGCTTGCCGCGAGGGCTGCGCCCTCGATCGCGGGCAAACCCGCTCCTACAGGGGGGCGGCGGCGATTCGTACACGGGCAATAAAAAAGCCCGGGACCATGCCCGGGCTTTTCGATGATCCGAGGGATCAGATATCCGCCACCTTCTGCCAGACCTTCGGCCTGAAGAACAGCGTCTCGCCCCGCGCCAGCCCAGTCAGGCTGTCGTGGTCCTTGACCACCTCGGCCTCGATCAACTCGCTTTGCCCTTCCACCTTCAACGTCACCCGGGTAGTCGCCCCCAGCGGCCGAATATCACGAACCTCGGCGGCATGGTGCCCTTCAGTCTCATGGCGGGACAACGACACCTCGTGCGGGCGGAACAGCACGTGGTTGCCTTCGCTGAGCGCCAGGCGATTGGAGTCGCCGAGGAAGTGGTAGACGAAGTCGTTGGCCGGCTTCTCGTACACTTCGCCCGGCGAGCCGATCTGCTCGATCACGCCCTTGTTCATCACCACGATGCGGTCCGCCACTTCCATGGCTTCTTCCTGGTCGTGGGTCACGAATACCGAAGTCAGGTTGATGTCTTCATGCAGCCGTGCCAGCCAGCGGCGCAGCTCCTTGCGCACTTTGGCATCGAGGGCGCCGAACGGCTCGTCGAGCAGCAGCACCTTGGGCTCCACCGCCAGGGCACGGGCCAGGGCGATACGCTGGCGCTGGCCCCCGGAGAGCTGCTCGGGGTAGCGGTCGGACAACCAATCCAGCTGCACCATGTTCAGCAGCTCATGCACCTTCTCGGCGATCTTGCTCTCGCTCGGGCGCTCGCCCTTGGGCTTCATGCGCAGGCCGAACGCGACGTTGTCGAACACGCTCATGTGGCGGAACAGCGCGTAGTGCTGGAACACGAAACCGACGTTGCGATCACGCACATCGTGGCCGGACACATCCTCGCCGTGGAACACGATGCTGCCGTCATCCGGCGTTTCCAGGCCAGCGATGATACGCAGCAGGGTGGTCTTGCCGCAGCCAGACGGGCCCAGCAGGGCCACCAGCTCGCCGCTGTGGATATCCAGGTTGATGTTGTCCAGGGCCTGGAAGCTGTTGAAGCGCTTGCTGACGTTACGAACTTCGATCGACATGAATCATTCCTCCGCGGCGCTATGGCGCAGGCGGTTAATACGGTTCTCGCTCCACTGCTTGAGCAGCAGGATGAAGAGCGCCAGGATCAGCAACAGGCTGGCCACGCTGAAGGCCGCGACGTGGTTGTACTCGTTGTAGAGGATTTCCACGTGCAGCGGCAAGGTGTTGGTGACGCCGCGGATATGCCCCGACACCACGGACACCGCGCCGAACTCGCCCATGGCTCGCGCAGTACACAGCACCACGCCATAGATCAGGCCCCACTTGATGTTCGGCAAGGTCACGTGCCAGAACATCTGCCAGCCGTTGGCACCCAGCAGGCGTGCGGCTTCTTCCTCCTGGGTGCCCTGCTCCTGCATCAGCGGGATCAGTTCACGGGCAACGAATGGCACAGTGACGAAGATGGTCGCCAGCACGATGCCCGGCAGGGCAAAGACGATCTGGATATCGTGGTCCTGCAGCCAAGGCCCAAACAGCCCCTGGGCGCCGAACATCAGCACGTAGACCAAGCCGGCAATGACCGGCGACACCGAGAACGGCAGGTCGATCAGGGTCACCAGCACGCTCTTGCCACGGAAGGTGTACTTGCTCACGCACCATGCAGCGCTTACGCCGAACACCAGGTTCAGCGGCACGGAAATGACCACTGCGAGCAAGGTCAACTTGAGCGCAGACAGCGCGTCAGGCTCGAAGATCGCCTCGAAGAACGTACCAAAGCCGTTCTTCAAGGCCTGCGACACCACAATCACCAGCGGCAGCAACAGGAACAGCGCGAACACCAGCCAGCCAAGGCCGATCAGGATGCGCCGCGAGGTGGCACTGCCACGCCGTGCGGCGTTGGCGGCGGCGGTAGCGCTCAGGGATGAACTGGACATAGCCGGGCCTCCTTCAAGGGGTTTCGATGCGGCGCTGCAGCAGGTTGATCAGCAGCAGCAGGATGAAGGAAACCACCAGCATGAGCACGCCGATGGCGGTCGCGCCGGTGTAGTCGTACTGGTCGAGCTTGACCATGATCAGCAGCGGCAGGATTTCGGTTTTCATCGGCATGTTGCCGGCAATGAAGATCACCGAACCGTACTCGCCGACGCCTCGGGCAAAAGCCAGGGCAAAGCCGGTGAGCCAGGCGGGCAACAGAGCCGGCGCCAGGATGTGGCGGAACACCTGCAGGGGTTTTGCGCCCAAGCAGGCCGCAGCCTCTTCGACTTCACGCGGGATGTCTGCCAGCACCGGCTGCACCGTACGCACCACGAACGGCAGGGTGACGAAGGTCAGTGCCAGGGTAATGCCCAACGGTGTGTAGGCGATCTTGAAGCCCAGGTCGGTGGCGAACTGGCCCACCCAGCCAGCAGGGGCGTACAAGGCGGTCAGGGCGATACCGGCTACGGCGGTGGGCAGGGCAAACGGCAGGTCGATCATCGCATCGATGATCTTGCGCCCAGGGAAGGTATAGCGCACCAGCACCCAGGCCAGCAGGGTACCGATGACGCCATTGATGATGGCGGCGAACAGGGCGGTGCCGAAACTCAGCTTGAGCGCGGCGATGACCCGTGGCGCGCTGATGATGTTCCAGAACTGCTCCCAGGTGAGCTGCGAGGCATGAATGAACATGGCCGCGAGCGGTATCAGCACGATCAGGCTGAGGTACACCAAGGTGTAGCCCAGTGTCAGCCCGAAGCCGGGTATGACGGGGGAAATGCGACGTGACATAAATATCCCTGGTTGAACGCACGAAGCCCGGAAAAAATTCCGGGCTGGTGCAAGCTTCTGAATCCCGGGGCAGCTGCGCAGCCCTTCGCCGGCACGCCAGCTTCCAAAGGATTACCACAGGCCTGAGCGCTGCGCGATTCCTGTAGGAGCTGGCTTGCCGGCGATGGGCCGCCAAGCGGCCCCGCTTTTCCTCGGCCAGTTACTGGGCCTGATAGATCTGGTCGAACACACCACCGTCGTTGAAGAACTTGGGTTGTGCAGTCTTCCAGCCACCGAAGTCCTTGTCGATGGTTACCAAATCCAGTTTCGGGAACTGCTTGCCGAATTCGGCAGCGACTTTCGCGTCACGTGGGCGGTAGAAGTTTTCAGCAGCAATTTTCTGGCCGGCCGGGCTGTACAGGTGCTTGAGGTATTCCTCGGCGATCTGTTCGTTACCCTTTTTCTGCGCGTTCTTGTCGACCACAGCCACTGGCGGTTCGGCAAGGATCGACAGCGAAGGCACGACGATTTCGAACTTGTCGGCGCCGCCGTCTTCCTTCAGCGCCAGGAACGCTTCGTTTTCCCAGGCCAGCAGCACATCGCCCTGGCCGTTGTTGACGAAGGTGATGGTCGAACCACGGGCGCCGGTATCCAGTACAGGCACGTGCTTGAACAGCTCCTTCACGTATTCGGTGGCTTTGGCTTCGCCACCTTGCTTCAGGCCATAGGCCCAGGCTGCAAGGAAGTTCCAGCGGGCGCCGCCGGAGGTTTTAGGGTTCGGAGTAATGACCGAGACGTCCTTCTTGATCAGGTCGCCCCAATCCTTGATGCCTTTCGGGTTGCCCTTGCGTACCAGGAACACGATGGTCGAAGTGTACGGGGTGCTGGCGTCCGGCAGGCGGGTCTGCCAGTTCTCCGGCAGGGTCTTGCCGAGCTTGGCGATTTCGTCGATGTCGCCGGCCAGGGCCAGGGTCACCACGTCGGCGCGCAGGCCGTCGATTACCGCCCGGCCCTGTTTGCCCGAGCCGCCGTGGGACTGCTGGATCTTCACCTTGTCGTCCGGGTGCGCTTGCTGCCAGTGCTTGATGAATTCGGCGTTGTACTGCTGATACAGCTCGCGCGTCGGGTCATAGGACACGTTCAACAGTTCGTAGTCCTTGGCGATGGCGGAACCGGCAAAAACGGCACTGGCCAGGGCGGCGAGCGCATAACGGCGGATGGACATGGTGAAGCTCCCGATTGGCATTTTTCTAGTTTTGAGTGTGGTGCGGTATCAGCCGGGCTTGTTACCGGGCTGTTGCAGGCGGAACTTCTCCTTGCGCTCGATCTGCACGACCTGAGCGTTATGCACGGTAATCTCCACCGCACCGAAACGCAGATCGCGCAGGGCGCTCTGGATCTCACGCAGAATGGTGGCTTCGTCCTGACCGTCGATGCTACGCAGAGATGCACTCATGCTCGTTCTCCTTGGAGTGAGGGTGCCGGGCAGAGGTTTGAAGGGGTTTGCGCCTGGCTTGAGGGCAATAGTAGTGAGGCGCGGATATTCTTAAAAATACTGTTTAAGAATGTTTATATAACTAATTTAATCTTTGCGCTGGCGGGCCCTATCGCCGGCAAGCCGGCTCCCACAGGGACCCCATGAATATCAACCTGTGGGGTGTACCTGCGGGGGCAGGATTGCCGGCGATAGGGCCAGCGAAGCCTCAGTTTTGCTTCTGCGGCTCGCGGATTTTGTACCAGGCCACATACAGCGCCGGCAGGAACAGCAGCGTCAGCAGCGTTGCACTGATGATGCCGCCAATCATGGCGTAGGCCATCGGGCCCCAGAACACTTCGCGGGCAATCGGGATCATGCCCAGGCTGGCTGCCGCGGCTGTCAGCAGAATTGGCCGGCGGCGGTGGTTGGTGGCTTCCACCACCGCATCCCACGGTGAATAGCCCTGGGCTTCGAACTCGTCGATCTGGGTCACCAGGATCACCGAGTTACGAATGATGATGCCGGCCAGGGCGAGAATCCCGAGAATCGCCACAAAGCCCATCGGCGTGCCGGTCGGCACCAGCGCCAGCACCACACCGATCAGCCCCAGCGGCGCCACGCTGACCACCAGGAACAGCTTCTGCACGCTGTGCAGCTGGACCATCAGGAAGGTCGCCATGAGGAACAGCATCAGCGGAATGACCTTGGCGATCGGGCCCTGGGCCTTGCTGCTCTCCTCCACCGTACCGCCCGTGGCCACTTCGTAGCCGACCGGCAACTGGCTGGCGAACTCATCGATCTTCGGCTTCAACTGGGCCACCAGGTCGGTGGGCTGGATGTCCCCGTTTACCGACGCCTTGAGCGTGATGGTCGGCTTGCGGTCACGGCGCCATACCAACGGCTGCTCCAGTTCGTAGCGTACGGTGGCGAAGGCCAGTAGCGGTATCGAGGTGCCGCTTGGGGTGACGATCTGCAGGTTCTGCAGCGTGTCCGGCGAGCCCCGCTCGCTGTCCACCGCGCGGGCGACCACATCTACCAGGTAGATATTGTCGTTGACCTCGGTCACCGGTGCGCCGCTGACAATGCTGTTCATCACGTTGGCCACGTCTTCGGACGACAGCCCAAGCTGGCGCGCCTTGTCCTGGGCGATTTCGATGCGCAGCACCTTACCGGGCTCGTTCCAGTCGTAGATCATCTCGCCGATGTGCTGGTTGGCATCGAGCAATGTGGCCAGCTCGATCGCGTGCTTGCGCACCTGGTCGATGTCCTTGCCGCTGACGCGATACTGGATCGGCCGGCCTACCGGCGGGCCCATTTCCAGCGACTGCACATTGCTGCCGATGCCGACGAACTCTTCATGCAGCAACTTCTGCAGGCGCGCCATCATGCCCGCGCGCTCCTCGAAGCCTTTGCTGACGATGACCAGCTGGGCGTAGTACGGGTTCTGCAGTTGCTGGTCCAGAGGCAGGTAGAAGCGGATCGCGCCCTGGCCTATGTAGGTACTCCAGCGCACCATGTCCGGGTCGTCCTTGATTCTGGCTTCCAGGCGGTCGACCACTTTGCGCGTCTCTTCGATCGAGGCGTTTTGCGGCAGGTTGAGGTCGACGAGGATTTCCGGGCGGTCGGAAGACGGGAAAAACTGGTTCTGCACGAAGCGCATGCAGAACAACGCCAGGACGAACAGCACGATGGTGCCGATGATGGTCAGCCAGCGGTTGCGCATGCACCACAGCAAACCGCCTTCGAACGCCCGCCCGACACGGCCGGGCTCCGCCTCGTGGGCCTTGAGCTTGTCGGCCTTGAGAATATGCACCCCGAGCACCGGCGCGAAGAAAACCGCCACCACCCACGATACGATCAACGCCACGGCGATCACCGCGAACAGGGTATAGGTGTACTCGCCGGCGGAACTGGCATTGAGGCCGATCGGCACGAAGCCGGCCACGGTCACCAGGGTGCCTGTGAGCATGGGGAATGCCGTAGAGGTGTAGGCAAAGGTCGCCGCCTGCTCCTTGCTCTCGCCCATTTCCAGCCGTGTGACCATCACCTCGACGGTAATCATCGCATCGTCCACCAACAGGCCAAGCGCAATGATCAGCGCCCCCAGCGAAATCCGCTGCATGGTAATGCCGCTGTATTCCATGAACACGAAGACCATGGCCAGCACCAGCGGGATCGAGCAGGCCACCACCAGCCCGGCGCGCACGCCCAGGCTGACGAAGCTTACCGCCAGCACGATCACCACCGCCTCGAACAGGGCGCTGGTAAAGCCGCCCACCGCGTCCTTTACCACTACCGCCTGGTCGGACACGGTGTGCACGCCTACGCCCACTGGCAGCTCGCTGACGATGCTGTCCATCTTCTGCTTCAGCGCGGCACCAAAGACCTGAATGTTGCCACCGGCCTTCATGCCGATCGCCAGGCCAATCGCAGACTGGCCGTTGTAGCGGAACATCGGCGAAGGCGGGTCGACGTAGCCGCGCTCGATATCGGCGATATCGGCCAGGCGGAAGAAGCGGTCGTTGATCCGCAGGTTGACGGTTTGCAGGTCTTTCTCGGAGGCGAACTGCCCGGTTGTACGAACAGAAATGCGCTCTGGCCCGGCTTCGATCACCCCGGCTGGGGTTACCGTGTTCTGTTGCTGCAGCGCCTGCATGACTTGGCGCTGGTCGATGCCCAGGGCCGCCAGCTTGCGGGTGGAGAACTTCAGGTACAACACCTCGTCCTGGGTGCCGACCAGCTCGATCTTGCCGATATTGGGGACTTCGCGCACCTCGGCCCGGGCCTGCTCCACGTAGTCGCGCAGCTGGCGCATAGTCAGGCCGTCGGCGGTAAAGGCGTAGATGGAACCGAACACGTCGCCGAATTCATCGTTGAAGCCAGGCCCCTGGATGCCTTGGGGGAATTCGCCGCGAATGTCCTGGATCTTCTTGCGCACCTGGTACCAGATGTCCGGGATGTCGCCGGCCTTGGTGGTGTCGCGCAGGTAGACGTAGACGGTGGACTCGCCGGGGCGGGTGTAGCTTTTGGTGTAGTCGAGGGAGTCGAGCTCTTCGAGCTTCTTCTCGATGCGGTCGGTGACCTGGTAGAGGGTCTCGTCCTGGGTCGCACCCGGCCAGCGGGTCTGGATCACCATGGTCTTGATGGTGAACGACGGGTCTTCCTCACGGCCCAGGTTGAAATAGGAAAAAATCCCCATCAGCAAACCGACGAACATCAGGTACCAGACGAAGGACTGGTGGCGCAACGCCCATTCGGACAGGTTGAAGCTTCCTTTCATTGCGCGTCCTCGTCGAATGTAACTTTCTGGCCGGGCTTGAGGCTGTTCACGCCGGCGGTCACCACCCGCTCGCCGGGTTGCAGGCCGGCGCTCACCAGGACGCTGTCGCCAGTGCGCTCGGTAAGCGTAACGTCACGGGTGGCGACTGTTTTCTGTTGTGGGTCGATCACCCAGACCTGGGTTTTGCCATCACGTTCGAGCAGCGCGCTCAGGGGCAGTTCGCTGCGCGGGGTGATCGCCGAGGTCAGGGTTACGCTGATCGCCGTGCCCAGGTGGAACGCAGCCGGGGTGCTGGCCAGGGTCAGCCGGGCACGGCGGGTGCGCGTGGCGGCGTCGGCCTGGGGTTCCAGCTCGCGCAGGGTAGCCGTGGTGTTGATGCTGCTATCCAGCTGCGAGGCAACGGTGAAGGTAAGGTCCTTGGTCAACGCTTCGGCGATGCTGATCGGCAGGTCGATGACCGCTTCCTTGACGTCTGGACGGGCCAAGGTGACCACGGCCTCCCCGGCCGTGACGGTCTGCCCGGCTTCGGCCTGCCAGGCGGTGATCACCGCCGCATGGTCACTGCGCAAGGTGCTGTAATCGAGCTGATCGCGCGCCTGGCTGACCGCCGAGCGGGCCTGCTCCAGGCTGGCACCGGTGGTTTTCAGGTCGGTCTGGGCGATGTCCAGCTGGGCCTGGGCGCCGACGCCGCGGTCATACAGCTGCTGCTGGCGGCGGGCGTTGGCCTGGGCGTTGATCCACTGCGCCTGAACCCTGGCCAGGTCGCCCTCGGCGGCGCGCAGCTGGTTCTGCTGGTCGGTCGGGTCAAGGGTGGCCAGGGTATCACCGGGCTTCACCTGGGCGCCGACATCCAGCCAACGCCGGGCGATGCGCCCGGATACGCGAAAACCCAAGGTGCTTTCGAAACGCGCCTGAATGGTGCCGGCGAAGCGGCCCAGTTGTGACTGCGCCTGGGCCTCGACCAAGGTCGACAGCACCGGGCGCACGGCTTCGGGTTGCTCTTCTTCGCTGCCACAGCCGGTCAACAGCAAGCCGGCCGCGCACATCAGCAATAGTCGTTTCATGGCGCGGAGCCTCCATCCTTGGCATCGACTTTTTCAACCTGCATGCCCGGATGCAACAGCTGGCCACCACTGACCACAACGGTCTCGCCCCCTTTCAAGCCCTGGGCGATGACGATCTTGCCGGTCAGGTAGCGGGTAACCTGGACCTTGCGCAATTCCACCTTGTCACCCTCACCCACCACCCATACCGCCGGCGCGTGCACTTCCTTGGTCAGGGCCGACCAGGGCAGTTCGATGCTAGGCCGCCCCTGGGCGTTGGCCGTGGCCGTCACCGGCGAGCCCAGCTGCATGGCTGGCGGCACATTGCGCAGCGCCACCTTGACCTGCACCGTGCCGCTCTGCGCGGATACCGTCGGGGTAACTTCGCGGACAAAGCCCTGGGCCTGCACTTTGGGGTCGTCGAGCAGGCTGACGATCACGCCAGCGTCGCTGGGCGGTGCCACCAGCAGCGATTCGTAGACGTTGAACACCGCATCGCGGTCGCCATCGCGGGCCAGGCCGAAGATCGGCTGGGTGGCCTGCACCACTTGGCCGACCTCGGCCTGGCGCTCGGTAATCACCCCATCGGCTTCGGACACCAAGGCGGTATAGCTCAGTTGTTCCTTGGCGTTGGCCAGTTGCGCCTGGGCAGCCTTGAGCGCGCTCTGGTTACTGCGCAGCGCGGCCTCGGCGGCGTCGTACTCGCTCTGGCTGGTATAGCCCTTGGGCAGCAGTTTTTGCTGGCGCACAAACGCGGCGGCGGTCTGCGTCACACGTGCCTGGGCGGCAAACACCTCGGCCTTGGCCGAGTCGACATTGTTCTGCAGGTCTTTCGGGTCGAGCCGCGCCAGCACCTGGTTGGCCTTGACGTGATCGCCCACATCGACGCTTCGCGAGATGATCTTGCCGCCGACACGGAACGACAAGTCGGTTTGTACCCGCGCCTGTACGTCGCCGGTCAGGGTGACCCTGGCCGCGAAGTCAGTAGGTTGTACTTGCAGCACGCCGACCCGCGGCAGCGTCTCGGGGGTTTCTTGCTTGCCACAGCCGGTGAGCATGTACAGCACACTCAGGCCTGCCAGCACCAGTGGACGCGTCACCCTCATGCAGGCTCCTAGCTTGCGCACAAATGATTTGTGAGATGCGACAGTCAGCGTAGTTCAGGGTTCGCTAAAGATCACGAGCGAGGGTGCGTGAGGTGAGGGGTGCCAGTGCATCCGGCACAAGGCAGCGCCAACAAGGTCAGGTCATTGAAAAACTAGTATTTCTGCCAGTAGTCGGGTGTCGCCCGCCATTCCACAATTTACTCAACCTGATCGCTTCGACAAATGCACCGTTGGATAAGCGCTCTTTCGCCAGACCTTGACTGAGAGAAAAGTCCCGTGGCCACCATTAAAAAAGCCTCCCGCTTTTACCAAAACGGTCGTTTAGCCACCGAGCTCAGCGGCGCGGAAACACGCTCCGTTTTCCAGCATAAAAATGGCCTCTTGGCACAATCCACATCAGGTGCTGAGGCAACGCATACCATCATGGCGGTGAACAGCGCCAATACGGTCATCACCGAGTTGGGGCTTGCCGGTAAGGCGCAGTTCCCGTACACCCCTTATGGCAGACGCCCACCCCAGAGCGAAGCGAATAACCCCTTGGCATTCAACGGCGAGCCACTAGACTCAGCAACAGGTGGTTATTTGTTGGGGAATGGTTATCGCCTGTTCAACCCCACGCTCAAGCGATTCTGCAACGCTGATAACCTTAGCCCGTTCGATAAAGGCGGGCTGAACGCTTATGGATACTGCTCGGGGGATCCGGTCAATCGCGTTGATCCCTCGGGGCATTTTGCCTTCCACACGCTCTTATTCGCTGCATCAATGGTCACGTTTGCAACGGCAACCGCACTGGAAATTGCAGCGAATGTTGTAAAGTCCGATACAGCACGTAAGGACTTGGCCATAGCAGCTTATGTTTTAACTGGCGTCGGTTTAGCTCTAACGGGAGGTGCCATTGCAGCAAGAAGATTCAATTTTTCACCATTCCGACGTCAATCAGCCGGACTTCGGCCCACTCAATCTATGGAACTCCAACCACGCCTGTCCAATAACGTCACTAATCGCTGGGGTTTCTCGAATACAGAAGGGTCGGCGTACGGGCTCAATGAGATGCCTCCACCTTATAGCTCTGTGTCTAATGGCGCTCAGCCAGCGCCAATTTTAGATGTCCCCCCACCCACTTATGTAGACGCTGCCCGAGCTTTGAATTCACCCTTTACCAACTCTACTAGTAACACCGTCAGACAACGCTGGCTCAGCACCAGTGTGCCGAATGTGCGTCGACAATAATGCTATGCCGACGACGCTAAACTTACTGGAGGGTATGAGCCAGGCAATTTCGGAGCTTGCACGGGCCTGTTCGCGGCACTGGCTGGCCGCGAACAGGCTTTATCTCACGCTGAAACCGTGAGCTGGCTCGGGCGCTTGACCTGCGGCTGCGAGGCGTTCGCCGCCGCACCTTCTTCGATCGCCTGCTGGATCGCCTTGCGGCGACGTTCTTCGGCCCGGCGGCTGAAGAACCAGACGAAGAAGGTCACCAACGACACCGACAGCAGGATCAGGCTGGCCACGGCGTTGATTTCCGGTTTGACGCCCAGGCGCACCGCCGAGAACACTTCCATCGGCAAGGTGGTCGAGCCAGGGCCGGACACGAAGCTGGCCAGTACCAGGTCATCCAGCGACAGGGCGAACGACATCATGCCACCCGCCGCCAGCGACGGCGCGATCATCGGGATGGTGATCAGGAAGAACACCTTCCACGGCTTGGCACCCAGGTCCATGGCAGCTTCTTCGATCGACAGGTCCAGCTCACGCAGCCGCGCCGACACCACCACCGCCACATAGGCCGCGCAGAACGTGGTGTGGGCGATCCAGATGGTGACGATACCGCGCTCCTGCGGCCAGCCGATCATTTGCGCCATCGCCACGAACAGCAGCAACAGCGACAGACCGGTGATCACCTCGGGCATCACCAGCGGCGCGGTGACCAGGCCACCGAACAGCGTGCGGCCCTTGAAGCGGGTGACCCGGGTCAGCACGAAGGCCGCCAGGGTACCCAGCGCCACCGCTGCCACCGCCGTATAGCAGGCGATTTCCAGCGAACGCATCACCGAACCCATCAGCTGAGTGTTGTCGAGCAGGCCGACGTACCACTTGATCGACCAGCCACCCCACACCGTCACCAGCTTGGAGGCGTTGAACGAGTAGATCACCAGGATCAGCATCGGCAGGTAGATGAACAGCAAGCCGAGCACCAGCATCAGCTTGGAGAAACTGAAGCGTTTCATGCGCGGCCCTCCATTTCTTTGGCCTGGCTGCGGTTGAACAGCAGGATCGGCACGATCAGGATCGCCAGCATCACCACCGCCAGGGCGGATGCCACCGGCCAGTCGCGGTTGTTGAAGAACTCCTGCCACAGCACTTTACCGATCATCAGGGTTTCCGGGCCGCCCAGCAGTTCCGGGATCACGAACTCGCCCACCACCGGGATGAACACCAGCATGCAGCCGGCGATGATGCCGTTTTTCGACAGCGGCACGGTGATTTTCCAGAAGCTGTTGAAGGTGCTCGAGCCCAGGTCCGATGCTGCTTCGAGCAGGCTCTGGTCATGCTTCACCAGGTTGGCGAACAGCGGCAGGATCATGAACGGCAGGTACGAATAGACCACGCCGATATACACCGCCAAGTTGGTGTTGAGGATCTGCAGCGGCTGGTCGATCAGCCCGGTCCACATCAGGAAACCGTTGAGCAGCCCGTTATTGCTGAGGATGCCCATCCAGGCATAGACGCGGATCAGGATCGCGGTCCAGGTCGGCATCATGATCAGCAGCAGCAGAACCGTCTGGGTCTCCTTCTTGGCGTTGGCGATCGAGTAGGCCATCGGGTAGCCGATCAGCAGGCACAGCAAGGTGCTGAAGAAGGCCATCTTCAACGAGCCCAGGTAGGCCGAGATGTACAGCTCATCCTCGGTCAACAGGCCGTAGTTGGCCAGGTTGAGCACCAGCTGGATCTTGTCTTCGACGTAGCTGTAGATCTCGGTATACGGCGGGATCGCCACGTCGGCTTCGGCAAAGCTGATCTTCAACACGATGAAGAACGGCAGCATGAAGAACAGGAACAGCCAGATGAACGGCACGCCGATCACCAGGTGCCGCCCCTCCGGGGTCAACCGCTGGAAGGCTCGCTTGAGCTTGCGCAGTTTCATGACCGCAGTACCACGCCGCTGTCATCTTCCCACCACACGTACACTTCATCGCCCCAGGTCGGGCGCGCGCCCTGGCGCTCGGCGTTGGCGACGAACGACTGCACCACCTTGCCGCTCGGCAGCTCGACGTAGAACACCGAGTGGCCGCCCAGGTAGGCGATGTCGTGGACCTTGCCGCGCGACCAGTTGTGCTCGAACTCGGGCTGCTTGGTGGTTACCAGCAGCTTTTCCGGGCGCAGCGCATAAGTGATGTGCTTGTCTTCCACCGAGGTGGTGATGCCGTGGCCGACGTAGATCTTGCGCTCCAGTTCCGGGCTGGCAATGATCGCGTGGCCTTCGGCGTCGTCGACCACGTCACCCTCGAACAGGTTGACGTTGCCGATGAATTCGCACACCAGGCGGCTGGTTGGCGTCTCGTAGATATCCACAGGCGAGCCGATCTGGGCGATCCAGCCCAGGTGCATGATGGCGATGCGCTGGGCCATGGTCATGGCCTCTTCCTGGTCGTGGGTCACCATCACGCAGGTCACGCCTACGCGTTCGATGATTTCGACCAGCTCCAGCTGCATCTGCGAACGCAGCTTCTTGTCCAGCGCGCCCATCGGCTCGTCGAGCAGCAGCAGCTTGGGGCGTTTGGCCAGCGAACGGGCCAGGGCCACACGCTGACGCTGGCCACCGGACAACTGGTGCGGCTTGCGCTTGGCGTACTGGGTCATGTGCACCAGCTTGAGCATTTCGGCCACGCGGGCGTCGATGTCAGCTTTGGGCAGTTTGTCCTGCTGCAGGCCAAAGGCAATGTTCTGCGCCACGGTCATGTGCGGGAACAGCGCGTAGGACTGGAACATCATGTTGATCGGCCGCTCGTAAGGCGGCATGTCGGTGATGTCGACGCCGTCGAGCAGGATGCGCCCTTCGGTAGGCCGCTCGAAACCGGCGAGCATGCGCAGCAAGGTCGATTTGCCGGAACCGGAGCCACCCAGCAGGGCGAAGATCTCGCCTTTACGGATTTCCAGCGACACATCGTCTACGGCGATGGTTTCGTCGAACTTCTTCGTGACCCGGTCGATCTTGACCAGCACCTGCTTGGGTTGCTGGCCACCCTCGAGGGCTTTCTTATAGGCACCGGAGGCAACTGCCATGAGTGAAACTCCCAACAAGATTTGTGTGCCCGCCCCCGCTTTGGCGGCGGGCCTGGATTGTTACTTGCCCGACTTGACCTTGGTCCAGCTGCGGGTCATCAAACGTTGCACCTTGGGCGGCAACTCACTGTTGACGAACATCTTGTCCAGCACTTCCTGCGGTGGGTAAACCGCGGCGTCAGTCCTCACGGCCTGGTCCATCAGGTCGCCAGCCTTGGGGTTCGGGTTGGCGTAACCGACGTAATCACTGACCTGGGCGATAACCTCAGGTTTCAGCAAATAGTTGATGAAGGCATGGGCCTCTTTGACGTTCTTGGCGTCCTTGGGAATCGCCAGCACGTCGAACCAGAGGTTGCCGCCTTCCTTGGGAATGGCGTAGGCCAGGTTCACGCCCTTCTTCGCTTCTTCAGCGCGGGCCTTGGCCTGGAACACATCACCGGAGAAGCCTGCCGCGACGCAGATATCGCCGTTGGCCAGGTCGGTGATGTACTTGGACGAGTGGAAGTAGGTCACGTACGGGCGCACTGCCAGCAGCTTCTTCTCGGCCTTTGCATAATCCTTGGGGTCGGTGCTGTTGGGGTCGAGGCCCATGTAGTTGAGCACCGCTGGCAGCATTTCGTCCGCCGAGTCGAGGAAGGCCACGCCGCATTTGGAGAGCTTCTTCATGTTCTCGGGTTCGAACAGCACGGCCCAGGAGTCGATGGTGTCCACGCCCAGCGCGGCCTTCACCTTGTCGACGTTGTAGCCGATGCCATTGGTGCCCCACAGGTAAGGTACGGCGTACTGGTTACCCGGGTCGTTCTTTTCCAGGCGCTTCATCAACGCCGGGTCGAGGTTGGAATAATTGGGCAGCAGGTTCTTGTCGAGCTTCTGGAACGCGCCCGCCTTGATCTGCTTGCCGAGGAAATGGTTGGACGGCACCACCACGTCATAGCCGGTGTTGCCGGCCAACAGTTTGCCTTCCAGGGTTTCGTTGGAGTCGAAAACGTCCTGCACGGGTTTGATCCCCGTGGCCTTCTCGAAGTCCGCCAACGTGGTCGGGCCGATGTAATCGGACCAGTTGTACACATGCACCGTAGGCGCCGCTTGGACGCTGCATGCCAGCGTCAGGCCCGCTCCAGCCATCAAGGCTTTGCGTAATACAGAAATAGACAAGTGGGTGTCCTCACAATCAGTGCCTTGGTAACGGCGCAGCGCTGCGGCGCAGGCAAAACCGGCGCGCAACTTACCTTCGCAGCCTCGATGCCGCAATCATCAATTGCCATTCACTGGCTCTGGGCCGGAAAACCCCGGCCCAGAGGTTGTGCATCAGGCTTACTTGCCCGACTTGATCTTGGTCCAGCTGCGGGTGATCAAACGCTGGGCGGCAGCTTCGGGAGCGGCGATCGCGTACAGCTGTTTTTTCACGTCAGCCGGCGGATAGATGCTCGGGTCGCTGGTGATGGCCTTGTCGACCAACGGGGTAGCAGCCTCGTTGCCATTCGGGAAGCGCACGGCGTTGGTGATTTCAGCCATGATTTCCGGCTGCAGCAGGAAATTCATGAACTGGTAGGCGGCATCCTTGTGCTCGGCATCTTTCGGGATGGCGACCATGTCGTAGAAGGTACCTGCACCTTCTTTCGGAATGACGTAGTCCACTTTGACCTTGTCGCCAGCTTCATGGGCACGGGCCTTGGACTGCTCCAGGTCACCCGAGTAACCGACGGCTACGCAGATGTTGCCGTTGGCCATGTCGCCGATGTACTTGGACGAGTGGAAGTAGGTGATCGAAGGACGGATCTTGAGGAACAGGTCCTCGGCGGCCTTCAGGTCCTCTTTGGTGGTGCTGTTGGTCGGCTTGCCCAGGTAGTGCAGCGCGGCCGGGATCATCTCGGTCGGTGCATCCAGGAAGCTTACGCCGCAGCTTTTGAGCTTGGCGATGTTCTCAGGCTTGAACACCACGTCCCACGAGTCGATCTTGTCCACGCCCAGTGCGGCCTTGACCTTCTCGGGGTTGTAGCCGATGCCGATCGAACCCCACATGTACGGGAAGGCGTGCTTGTTGCCCTGGTCACTGGCGTCACCGACGGCCTTGAGCAGGTCTGCATCGAGGTTTTTCCAGTTCGGCAACTTGGAGCGGTCGAGCTCTTCGTAGACGCCAGCCTTGATCTGCTTGGCCAGGAAGTTGTTGGACGGTACGACCACGTCATAACCCGACTTGCCTGCCAGCAGCTTGGCTTCCAGGGTTTCGTTGCTGTCGAAGACGTCGTACTTGACCTTGATGCCGGTCTGCTTTTCGAACTTCGCGATGGTGTCCGGAGCGATGTAGTCCGACCAGTTGTAGACGTTCAGCACCTTGTCTTCAGCCTGTACAGCGGTGGCCATGGCACCCATCAGGGCGGCGGCCAGCAACGTCTTGCCCATTTTCTTCATGCGTCATGCTCCAGAATTTTTATTTAGCTATCTGTTCAGCAGCCAGGACCTACGGTGCAGAGCGCCGGGCGACTGGAACAGCCGCTAGTCTGGCAAGTTACAAGGCGCTGTTTCAAGGAAAGCAGCCCCTTGTAACCAACTAATGTCACAACGCTAGCCTAGCAAAGGCTCACCGGATCGCTTCGAGGGTCAGGTCCAGGCACTTGCGCGCCTTTTCCACCAGCTC
The DNA here is from genome assembly GCF_039672635.1 of Pseudomonas sp. P39-UII1. Lineage (NCBI taxonomy): Bacteria > Pseudomonadati > Pseudomonadota > Gammaproteobacteria > Pseudomonadales > Pseudomonadaceae > Pseudomonas > Pseudomonas sp. P39-UII1. The sequence continues at coordinate 65,702 of NZ_JBDFPP010000018.1, read as the reverse complement.
ATCCACCTCTGCATGGGTGATCACCAAAGGCGGTGCGATGATCATGGTGTCGCCCACCGCGCGCATGATCAGGCCGTTGTCGAAACAGAAGTTGCGGCAGACCATGCCCACGCCTTTGCCTTCGTAACGGCTGCGGGTGGCTTTGTCCTTGACCAGCTCGATCGCGCCGAGCAGGCCCAGGCCGCGTACCTCGCCCACCAGCGGGTGGTCCTGCAGCTCACGCAGACGTTTTTGCAAGTAGGGTGCCACTTCCGTGCGGGCCTTCTCGACGATCTTCTCGTCGCGCAGGATGCGCAGGTTTTCCAGGCCCACTGCGGCCGCCACCGGGTGGCCTGAATAGGTGAAGCCGTGGTTGAAGTCGCCACCTTCGCTGATCACCTTGGCCACCTTGTCACGCACGATCACACCGCCCATCGGGATGTAACCGGAGGTAAGGCCCTTGGCGATGGTCATGAGGTCGGGCTTGAGGTCGTAGTAGTCGGAGCCGAACCACTCGCCGGTGCGGCCGAAACCACAGATCACTTCGTCGGCGACGAACAGGATGTCGTATTTCGCGAGAATCTCTTTCACCTTCGGCCAGTAGGTCTCAGGCGGGATGATCACGCCGCCGGCGCCCTGGATCGGCTCGGCGATGAAGGCGGCAACATTGTCTTCGCCGACTTCCAGAATCTTTTTCTCAAGCTGCTCGGCAGCCCATACGCCAAATTCGTCGGGGCTCATGTCGCCGCCTTCACCGAACCAGTACGGCTGCGGGATGTGCACGATGCCCGGGATCGGCAGGCCGCCCTGTTCGTGCATGCCGCTCATGCCGCCCAGGCAGGCACCCGCGAAGGTGGAGCCGTGGTAGCCGTTGATGCGGCCAATGATGGTCTGCTTGTGGGGTTTACCCTTGAGTGCCCAGTAATGGCGGACCATGCGCAGCACGGTGTCGTTGCCTTCAGAGCCGGAGCCGGTGAAGAACACATGGGTCATGCCCTCGGGCGCCACGTCGGTGATGGCCTTGGCCAGCTCCAGCGCGGGCGGGTGGGCAGTCTGGAAGAACAGGTTGTAGTACGGCAGCTCGCGCATCTGCTTCTCGGCAGCCTGCACCAGCTCTTCACGGCCATAACCGACCGCCACGCACCACAGGCCGGCCATGCCGTCGAGGATCTCGTTCCCCTCGCTGTCCCACAAATGCACGCCCTGCGCCTTGGTGATGATGCGCGGCCCCTTCTTCTTCAGCTGCTTGTAGTCACTGAAAGGTGCAAGGTGGTGCTCGCCGCTCAGGGTTTGCCATTCACGGGTTTGCGGGTTTTTGACGCTCATGTGCTTCTCCATGTTCCACAGGCCGCCGGTGGGCGGCCTCAGGGGTTGATCACACAGCAAACAGCAGGAACTCACGCTCCCAGGAGCTGATGACTCGCTTGAAGTTCTCGTGCTCGGCGCGTTTGGTGGCGACGTAGCCGGTGATGAATTTCTTGCCCAGGTACTGGGTCAGCGCGCGGCTGACTTCCATGCGCTCCAGAGCATCTTCGATGGTCAGCGGCAGGCGCAGGTTGCGCCGCTCGTAGCCACGCCCCTGCACCGGCGCGCTGGCAGCAATACCTTCGACCATGCCGATGTAGCCGCACAGCAGGCTGGCGGCGATGGCCAGGTAGGGGTTGGCATCGGCGCCGGGCAGGCGGTTTTCAACGCGGCGGTTCTGCGGGCCGGCATCCGGTACGCGCAGGCCGACGGTGCGGTTCTCCTCGCCCCATTCGACGTTCACCGGCGCCGAGGTGTCGGGCAGGAAGCGGCGGAACGAGTTGACGTTGGGCGCGAACAGCGGCAGCGCCTCGGGGATGAACTTCTGCAGGCCACCGATGTGGTTGAGGAACAGCTCGCTCATGCTGCCGTCTTCATTGCTGAAGATGTTCTTGCCGGTGACCGCGTCCACCACGCTCTGGTGCAGGTGCATGGCGCTGCCTGGCTCGCCGGTCATCGGCTTGGCCATGAATGTCGCGGCCACATTGTGCTTGAGCGCCGCCTCGCGCATGGTGCGCTTGAATACCAGGATCTGGTCGGCCAGGTGCAGGGCGTTACCGTGACGGAAGTTGATTTCCATCTGCGCCGTGCCATCTTCGTGAATCAGGGTGTCGAGGTCCAGCTGCTGCAATTCGCACCAGTCGTAGACGTCCTCGAACAGCGGGTCGAATTCGTTGGCGGCCTCGATCGAAAACGACTGGCGGCCGGTTTCCGGGCGGCCAGAACGGCCAACCGGCGGTTGCAGCGGGAAGTCAGGGTCTTCGCTGCGCTTGGTCAGGTAGAACTCCATCTCTGGCGCTACGATCGGCTGCCAACCCTTCTCGCTATAGAGCTGGAGGACTTTCTTGAGGACGTTGCGCGGCGACAGCTCGACGGGGTTGCCCTTCTTGTCGTAGGTGTCGTGGATAACCTGCGCGGTCGGCTCGATGGCCCACGGCACGAGGAACACGGCGTTCTCGTCGGGGCGGCAGATCATGTCGATGTCGGCCGGGTCGAGCAGTTCGTAATAGATGTCGTCATCGACGTAATCGCCGGTCACGGTCTGCAGCAACACGCTCTCGGGCAGGCGCATGCCTTTTTCGGCGATGAACTTGTTGGTCGGTGAGATCTTGCCGCGGGTGATGCCGGTCAGGTCGCTGATCAGGCATTCGACTTCGGTGATCTTGTGCTCTTTCAACCAATCGGTGAGCTGGTCGAGGTTGTTACTCATAGATACCTCAGGAGGTAATGTGGTCCGCGCATTGATTCTGGATGGAGTGAGTTGCTAAAGCAAAAACCCCCACGCAGGAGCGCAGTGGATACACTGAAAACAAGCGTGTCCGAAATGAGTTTGGAGGGCAGCAAGACAACGAAGGAAGCGAAACGGCGCTACGAGGGGTAGGCAAGGCGCGCAAAACGTCAATTATTGCGGCCACGGCGGCCACAGCGCGATTGCTGCTTGCAGGAACGACAGGGATGCCCGAGCACACTGCAAAGGCAGTGCTTTCAGGTCGCGACAAGCGGACCATGTGACCCTCGTATTATTGTGTTTTGGGTTGTGACCGAGCTTAGCCTTGTTCATTTTTTTACACAACCACTCCGTAAAAAATAAAACACGGCATGTCGGAGATAGCCCTTTCACAGGGAAATAGCGGATAATGGCACGCCCCGATATGCAGCAAATCTGCCGTAGATGTGCCATTTCAGGGCATCATGTGGTTGGCTTGACATCAGTAGGGCTTTTCGATTGACTGGTCCTGCAAGCCCCCCTTGATTGATATTTTTAACAACAAAGGTGTTGCATCATGTCGGTACCCCCGCGTGCCGTTCAGCTTAACGAAGCGAACGCGTTCCTTAAGGAACATCCTGAGGTTCTCTACGTTGACCTTCTGATTGCAGATATGAATGGTGTGGTGCGTGGCAAGCGCATTGAGCGCACCAGCCTCCACAAGGTTTACGAGAAAGGCATCAACCTGCCGGCCTCCCTCTTCGCCCTGGACATCAACGGTTCCACCGTCGAAAGCACTGGGCTCGGCCTGGACATCGGCGATGCTGACCGCATCTGCTATCCGATCCCTGACACGCTCTGCAATGAGCCGTGGCAGAAACGCCCCACCGCCCAGCTGCTGATGACCATGCACGAGCTCGAAGGCGAGCCGTTCTTCGCCGACCCGCGTGAAGTGCTGCGTCAGGTGGTGAGCAAGTTCGACGACCTGGGCCTGACCATCTGCGCTGCCTTCGAGCTGGAGTTCTACCTGATCGACCAGGAGAACGTGAATGGCCGCCCGCAGCCACCCCGCTCGCCGATCTCGGGCAAGCGCCCGCAGTCGACCCAGGTGTACCTGATCGACGACCTCGACGAATACGCCGACTGCCTCCAGGACATCCTCGAAGGTGCCAAGGAGCAAGGCATTCCGGCCGATGCCATCGTCAAGGAAAGCGCCCCGGCGCAGTTCGAAGTCAACCTGCACCACGTTGCCGACCCGCTCAAGGCCTGTGACTACGCAGTGCTGCTCAAGCGGCTGATCAAGAACATCGCCTACGACCATGAAATGGACACCACCTTCATGGCCAAGCCCTACCCGGGCCAGGCAGGCAACGGCCTGCATGTACACATTTCCGTGCTGGACAAGGATGGCAACAACATCTTCACCAGCGAGGATCCCGAGCAGAACGCCGCGCTACGTCACGCTGTCGGCGGTGTGCTCGAGACCCTGCCAGCGTCCATGGCGTTCCTCTGCCCGAACGTCAACTCGTACCGCCGCTTTGGCGCACAGTTCTATGTGCCGAATGCGCCGAGCTGGGGCCTGGACAACCGCACCGTGGCCCTGCGCGTGCCGACAGGTTCGGCAGACGCCGTACGCCTGGAGCACCGCGTGGCCGGCGCCGACGCCAACCCGTACCTGATGATGGCGGCCGTGCTGGCCGGTGTTCACCATGGCCTGACCAACAAAGTCGAGCCGGGTGCGCCGATCGAAGGCAACTCGTATGAGCAGCTTGAGCAGAGCCTGCCGAACAACCTGCGTGATGCCCTGCGCGAGCTGGACGACAGCGAGATCCTGAACAAGTACATCGATCCGAAGTACATCGACATCTTTGTCGCGTGCAAGGAGAGCGAGCTGGAAGAGTTCGAGCACTCGATCTCCGACCTCGAGTACAACTGGTATCTGCATACTGTGTAACTGAAAACGCCGCCCTCTGGGGCGGCGTTTTTACTTGGGATGGGTGTCGCCCGCGAATAGGCCGGCACGCGCCTACAGGGTCTTCTCGAAGATCTTCGAATTACGCTGGTAGTTGTACAGCGAAGCCCGCGCCGCCGGCAGCCGCTCCACCCCACTCGGCGCAAAACCACGCTCGCGGAACCAGTGCGCGGTCCGCGTGGTGAGCACGAACAGCGTATTCAGGCCCATCTGCCGCGCCCGACTCTCGATCCGCTCCAGCAGTTCGTCACCGCGCCCGCCATGGCGGTACTCCGGGTTCACCGCCAGACAAGCCAGTTCACCGGCCTGCGAATCGGCAATCGGGTACAGCGCCGCGCAGGCGATGATCATGCCCTCGCGCTCGACCACACTGAACTGTTCGATCTCCCGCTCCAGCACCTCACGCGAGCGCCGCACCAGGATGCCCTGCTCTTCCAATGGGCTGATCAGCTCCAGCAAACCGCCCACATCTTCGATGGTCGCCTCGCGCACTACCTCGAACTGCTCCTGCGACACCAACGTGCCGCCACCGCCGCGGGTAAACAGCTCGGTGAGCAGCGCGCCGTCTTCGGCGTAGCTGACGATGTGGCTACGGGCAACGCCGCCCTTGCAGGCCTCGGCTGCGGCATCCAGCAGCTCAGCCTGATAATCGCTGCCCAGCCGTGCCAGGTGCGGTGCGATGTGCTGCGGACGCAGCTCGCGTACCAGCTTGCCCTGCTCGTCCAGCAAACCGGGCTCGGCGCCGAACAGCAGCAGTTTGTCGGCACCCAGCTCGATGGCTGCACGGGTGGCCACGTCTTCGCAGGCCAGGTTGAAGATCTCGCCGGTTGGCGAGTAGCCCAGTGGCGACAGCAAGACGATGGAACGCTCGTCGAGCAGCCGGCTGATGCCCTTGCGGTCGATGCGACGGACTTCGCCTGTGTGGTGGTAATCAACCCCTTCGAGCACGCCGATGGGGCGGGCCGTCACCAGGTTGCCGCAGGCCACACGCAGGCGCGAACCCTGCATCGGTGAGGCCGCGATGTCCATCGACAGGCGAGCCTCGATGGCCAGGCGCAAGGCACCCACGGCGTCGATCACGCAGTCCAGGGTGGCCGCATCGGTGATGCGCAGGCCGCGGTGATAGTGCGGGGTCAGGCCACGGGCCGTCAGGCGGCTCTCGATCTGCGGGCGCGAACCATGCACCAGCACCAGGCGTACGCCGAGGCTGTGCAGCAACACCAGGTCATGGACGATATTGCCGAAATTCGGGTGTTCTACCCCATCGCCGGGGAGCATGACCACAAAAGTGCAGTCGCGATGGGCATTGATGTACGGGGAGGCATGACGCAGCCAGTTGACGTAATCGGGCATGACAGGGCCTGTGGATAAAGTGGACGGAGAACGTTGGATCACACGGCGTTCAGGATCATCGTCGGAACAGGCTTGCGGTCACGCGCGGTCTCCTCTAGGCAAGAACGAATAAGCAAGGTGGACGTTTAATTCAGGCAATAGTGCCGGATCAAGTCACGCAATAGACGCACGGTAGGCTCGATTCGTGACATTTCAAGGTATTCGCCGGGTTGGTGGGCGCAGGCGATGTCGCCTGGGCCAAGCACGATGGTCTGGCAACCCAGCTGCTGAAGATAAGGCGCTTCGGTGCCGAACGCCACCGCTTCGGCGCGATGGCCGGTGAGGCGCTCGGCCACTTGCACCAGCTCGGCATCGGCCGCCTGCTCGAACGGCGGCACCTCGGGGAACAGCGGCGCGTAGTCGATGCGCACCTCATGGCGCTCGGCAACCGGCCGCAATTTTTCACGGATTGCAGCACGCAGTTGCTCGGCGTCCATGCCCGGTAGCGGGCGCAGGTCGAATTCCAGGGCGCACTGGCCGCAGATGCGGTTGGGGTTGTCGCCGCCGTGGATGCAGCCGAAGTTCATGGTCGGCGTGGGCACGGTGAACTGCGGGTTGCGGTAGGTTTCCTGCCACTGCCGGCGCAGGCCCATCAGCTCGCCCATCACCTCATGCATGGCCTCCATCGCGCTGCGGCCCAGGCTGGGGTCGGACGAATGGCCACTGCGCCCGAGGATATCGATGCGGTCCATCAGAATGCCCTTGTGCATGCGGATCGGCCGCAGGCCCGTCGGCTCGCCGATCACCGCGGCGCGGCCCAGCGGCTGGCCGGCCTCTGCCAGGGCGCGGGCGCCGGACATCGAACTTTCTTCATCGCAGGTGGCAAGGATCAGCAAGGGTTGCTTGAAATCATGCTCAAGCAGTGGAATCACCGCCTCGATAACCAGCGCAAAAAAGCCTTTCATATCGCAGCTGCCCAGGCCCACCCAGCGGCCGTCGACCTCGGTCAGCTTGAGCGGGTCGCTGGCCCACAGCTGCTCGTCATACGGCACCGTGTCGCTATGGCCGGCCAGCACCAGCCCACCCGGGCCAGTGCCACGGCTGGCCAACAGGTTGAACTTGCCAGGGCTGACCTGCTGTATGTCGCAGCTGAACCCCAGGTCACCCAGCCAGCCGGCCAGCAGGTCGATGACCTGGCGGTTGGACTGGTCCAGGGCGGGCTGGGTGCAACTGACCGAGGGCGCGGCAATCAAAGCGGCAAACTGGTCTTTCAGCGTTGGCAACGGCATGCGCGTACTCCTCGAAAGCGTTGCCCATCATAGGGCCATCCGCCGTAAGGAATAAACCGTAGCCGGCCCAGTCCTGTAGACTGCACGGCAATCACGCCTTCCCTTCGAGCCTGCGATGCACAAAGAAACTGAACTCAAGCTTCGCGCCAGCCGCGACACCCTGGCCGCACTGCGCGAGCACCCTCTGCTGAAAAAGCGCAACAAGTCCGGCTGGCAGACCCGCGAACTGCTCAACCAGTACTTCGACACCCCGGAGCGCGACCTTGCTGCCGCCCGTGTCGCGCTGCGCCTGCGCCGCGATGGCGAGGCAATCATCCAGACCTTGAAATGCCGCGGTCAGAGCGTCGCGGGGCTGTCCGAGCGCAACGAATTCGAGTGGAACCTGGACAAGGTCAAGCTCGACCTGAAAAAGCTCGACGCCACCTGCTGGCCCGAGCAGCTGGGTGAGCTGGACAAGAAAACCATCAAGCCGCTGTTCACCACTGATTTCACCCGCGAATTCGCTGAAATCGCCTGGGGCCGTGGCAAATCCAAAGTGGTGATCGAGGCCGCGCTGGACCAGGGCTTCGTGATCGCTGGTAAACGCAAGGAAGAGATCTGCGAGCTGGAGCTGGAACTGCGCGAAGGGGCCCCTGAAGCCCTGCTGGAACTGGCTGCCGAGCTGGCTGCCAGCCTGCCGCTGATGCCGTGCGACATCAGCAAGGCCGAGCGTGGCTACCGCCTGTTGCAGCCGGACAGCTACGAGCTGGGCCTGCCAAGCACCGAACTGGACGCCGAAATGGCCCTGGACGATGCCTTCACCGCCCTCGCCTGGCAGTTGCTCGGCAGCAGCCAGCGCCTGGCTGAGCAATACCGCCACAATGGCCACTGGCGCCTGCTGCAGGATTGGGTACAGGCCCTGGCCGAACTGCGTGCCCTGGTCGCCAGCCTCGGCCAGGCCGCGCCGCGCGCCACCACCCGTGACCTGCGCGCGAGCCTCGACGCGCTGCTGGAAGACTGGCGCCCATTGGTGCAGGCCGGCAATGACGATGAAGACATCCGTCGCGCAGCACCCGAACAATTCCTCGAAGAGCTCGAAGATGTGCGCTGGGGCCAGTTCTCGCTGGAAACCTCGCGCTGGCTGCTGGCCCGTGCCTGGACCGCAGAGCGCAAGGGCCGTGGCGAACGCCAGGGCAAGGCACAATTGGCCAGCTGGCTGGCACACCTGCTGGGTGAAGAAGGGCGCGCACTGAAGTTGCCGCTGTATACCCAGCGCCCGGAAGACCTGGCTGAACAGCTGCCGCGTATCGAGCAGTTGCTCGCCTGGCTGCACCATGCACGCCAGGTGCTTGAAGCGCCGCAGATGGACCGCCTGTATGGCGACCTGAAAAAGCTGCATGAGCTGGCTGAGCTGCCACTGGGCGAAGAGCCTGGCGAATTGCTGGAGGCCCGTATCGAGCAGGCGCGTGCGATTGATCAGAGCCGTGGCTGGAAGCATTTGTTGAAGGCTTGACCGCCTCTGCAGGAGCAGCCTTGCCGGGCCCCCGGACCGGCAAGGCTGCTTCCATCCAGTTTCAGCGCCCCAGCGGCAGGCTGGTGGTGGATTTGATCTCCGACAGCGCCACTATCGAATTAACCTCCTGAATCCCGGGCACATTCGACAGCTTTTCGAAGAAGAACCGCTCATAGGCTTCAATATCCTGCGTGACGATACGCAGCAGGAAGTCGACCGCACCCATCAGCACATAACATTCCAGTACCTCCGGAAAGCCACGGATCGCCTCGGTGAATTCGGTGAAGTTGGAGCGGCCGTGAGCGTTGAGTTTCACCTCGGCAAAAATCTGCGTGTTCAGGCCGACCTTCTTGCGGTCGAGCAAGGTGACCTGGCCACGGATCACACCCTCCTCCTTCAGCCGCTGAATCCGCCGCCAACAGGGCGACTGCGACAAGCCCACGCGCTCGGCAATCTGTGCGCTGGACAGTGAAGCGTCCTCTTGCAGCAGTTCAAGAATGCGCCGATCGTAAGCATCCAGTTCGCCCTGCATTATTTATTCCTCTGAACGCACTTAACCGAATCAATCAATCTGCGTACTAAGCAAATTGATTGAATCATAGCGAAAAAATGCCCGAAAGGACGTGCAAGAATTTCTCCCACCATTGCGGAGACCAGCATGAATGCACTCGAACGCCCCCTGCCCCGATCCGATGTCTGGGCCGCCAACGCCAGCCACAGCAACGTGCGTTATCACCTGCAGGCCGAAGCCGAGCCAGACACCCTGTGCCGCGTACTCAACCTGTTCGCCCTGCAGTTTCTTACACCGCACAGCGTGCAAGTGAGCCAACAAGAAGACCTGCTCGATGTCGAAATCGGTATCGGCGGGTTGAGCTGGCATCGGGCCGAGGTAATTGCGCAAAAATTGCGCAATCTGGTGTGCGTCGTAGAGGTCAGCCTGGAGAACCAGGCACGTGTGGAACTGGCAATCGCCTGAGCATCATTCGGCAAGATCCCGAAACGCTTTACCAGCGCGCGCTTACGCTGCCCCGGCTAGCCTTCACCAGGAACTCATCACCTGGCACGGATGCCGCCATGCATAATTGCGACGATCGATCCCTTGATCTCAACCGCCTGCTGGATGCCCTGCAGGCCGACCAGCACCTGAGCGCCCGCGACGCAGGCAAGGTACTGGAGCTGGCTACCACCCACCCTGGCCGCCATCCCCTCGAAACCATCGCTGCCCTTGACCTCGAAGACCGCCGGCGCACCGGCCAACGGCTGCATCTGGACACCCTGTGCCAGTGGCTTGCGAGCAAAGTGGGCCAACCCTTTCAACGCATCGACCCCCTGCAGCTCGACCTGTCCCAGATCAACGGGCTGATATCGCCAGCCTTCGCTCAGCGCCACGGCATTCTGATCCTGGCCAGCGACAGTGATGGCATCACCGTAGCCAGCGCCCAGCCCTACCAGTGCGACTGGCAAACCGACCTGACCCGCAGCCTGGGCAAACCGATTCGACGCGTGCTGGCCAGCCCGCTGCAGCTGCGCCAGCTGGGCCAGTCGCTGTTCCGCCTGGCCTATTCAGTGCAGGGCGCACAGCATCAACAGTCGGCCAGCCTGGGTGAGCTCGAGCAGTTGCTGGAGCTCGGCAGACGCCAGGGCGATGCGACAGCCGACGATGCGCATATCGTGCACATCGTCGATTGGCTGCTGCAGTACGCTATCGAACAGCGCGCCAGCGATATCCACCTTGAGCCACGCCGCGAGCAGGGCCGGTTGCGCTACCGCATAGACGGGCTGTTACACACGGTTTATGCCTTCCCGGCGAGTGTGACGCTGTCTGTCGTAAGCCGCTTGAAACACCTGGGGCGGATGGATGTAGCGGAAAAACGCCGCCCGCAGGACGGCCGCGTGAACACCGGCTTGCCAGGTGGCAATCAAGTAGAACTGCGCCTGTCGACCCTGCCCACTCCCTTCGGCGAAAAAATCGTGCTGCGCCTGTTCGATCCGCGGCAGCTGCAGGAAGACTTTGACCGCCTGGGCCTTGAAGGTGAGCAACTGGCGCAATGGCAAGCATTGTTGCAGCGCCGCCAGGGCATCCTGCTGGTCACCGGCCCCACCGGCTCGGGCAAGACCAGCACGCTCTACGCCAGCCTCAAGCTGCTGGCCACGCCCGAGGTGAACCTGTGCACCATCGAAGACCCGATCGAGCGCCTTGAACCGGCGTTCAACCAGCTGCAGGTGCAACCGGCGCTGGACCTTGGCTTTGCCAACGGCGTGCGCGCCCTGCTGCGCCAGGACCCTGACATCATCATGATCGGCGAAATCCGCGATCGCGAAACCGCCCTGGTGGCGGTGCAGGCGGCCCTCACTGGGCACCTGGTGCTGTCGACCCTGCACACCAACGATACCTGTGGCGCCATCACCCGCCTGCTGGAACTGGGCGTGGCCGATTACCTGATCAAGGCCACCCTGGGCGGGGTAATGGCCCAGCGCCTGGTGCGCTTGCTGTGCCGTGAGTGCCAGGGAAGCGCATCGTCGGCCAGCAGCCAACCCTGCCAGCTATGCCGGGGTACCGGCTTTCATGGCCGCACAGGCCTGTTCGAGTTGCTGGTGCCGAGTGAAAACCTGCGTGCCCGAATCGGCGCCGGGGTCGATCTGGCCAGTTTGCGGCAACAGGCCGTGGCTGAAGGCTTAGTGGATCTGCGCCGCTGTGGCGAGGCCAAAGTGGCTCGGGGGCTGACCCTTTACGAGGAGGTGTTGCGGGTTTGCGCGTGAGCGAAAAACCCTTGTGCACAAGGAACTTGCGCCCGTCCGGCACGATCAAAGCGGGCAACATCAGCCCTCACCCTTCGAGGTGTTTCATCATGCGTCTCAAAACCGCCATCGCAGCCGCTGCCCTGCTTTCGCTGCCCATTGGCTCCGCCTTTGCCGACACCTTCTGGCGCAACGTGATTTCTTCCGGCGCGACCACGGGATCGACCTACCTGACCTCCAGGGACCACAAGCTGGTCATCGCGGCGCAGGATGACGCCGGCAGCTTCGTGGCCAGCGAAGGCGCTATTCGCGGGCCCTACCTTGAGGCAGCGATGCGCCAGGTACGGGCCGAGAACCCAGGGCTGCAAGCCAGCGACATGGAGCTGGCCAATGCCATTCTGGCCAAGAATTCGTTAGCCGAATAACTGCGCGGCCCTTTTCGCGCGCAAGCCCGTTCCCACAGAACCCCGCCGCTTCAAATCCAGTGCAGAACCTGTGGGTGCCGGCTTGCCGGCGATGACGCCAACACCGATATCAGCGATACGCCTCCACCGGCACACACGCGCAAAACAGGTTCCTGTCCCCATACACATTGTCGACCCGGTTCACCGCTGGCCAATACTTGTGTTTGCGTACGTGAGCGCTGGGGGCGACGGCCTGCTCCAGGCTGTACGGCCGGTTCCACGGTGCCAGCACATCAGCCAGGGTATGGGGGGCATGCTTCAGCGGGTTGTCCTCCGCCGGCCAGTTGCCGTCCTGCACCTGGCCTATCTCCGCGCGGATCGCCAGCATCGCTTCGACGAACCTGTCCAGCTCAGCCTTCGACTCGCTCTCGGTCGGCTCGACCATCAGGGTGCCCGGTACCGGGAATGACATGGTCGGGGCATGGAAGCCATAGTCCATCAAGCGCTTGGCGACATCCTCCTCGCTGATCCCGGTCTGTGCCTTGAGCGGCCGCAGGTCAAGAATGCACTCATGCGCCACCCGTTGGTTGCGGCCCCGGTACAACACCGGGAAGGCACCGCCCAGCTGGCTGGCCAGGTAGTTGGCCGAGAGAATCGCCACTTCGCTGGCATCCGCCAGTTGCGGGCCCATCATGGCGATGTACATCCAGCTGATCGGCAGAATGCTGGCGCTGCCCCAGGGGGCGGCGCTGACCGCAGTGTTGTTCGGGTCCAGGCCCGGTACCGGCACCACCGGGTGGCTGGCGACGAAGGGTGTGAGGTGGGCGCGAATGCCAATCGGCCCCATGCCAGGGCCGCCACCACCATGGGGGATGCAAAAGGTCTTGTGCAGGTTCATGTGCGACACGTCGGCACCGATGTCCGCCGGCCGCGCCAGGCCGACCTGGGCGTTGAGGTTGGCGCCGTCCATGTACACCTGGCCGCCGTGCTGATGCACGACTTCGCAGATTTCACGAATGCCTTCTTCGTAGACGCCATGGGTAGAAGGGTAGGTGACCATCAGGCATGACAGCTTGTCGCCCGCGGCATGGGCCTTGGCCTTGAGGTCTTGGAGGTCGACGTTGCCGGCATCGTCACAGTCGACGATCACTACCTCCATGCCAGCCATCTGCGCCGAGGCCGGGTTGGTGCCGTGGGCCGACGACGGGATCAGGCACAGGGTGCGCTGGGGCTGATGACGGCTGCGGTGATAGCGCGTGATCGCCATGAGCCCGGCGTATTCACCCTGGGCGCCGGAGTTGGGCTGCATGCAAATGGCGTCGAACCCGGTGATGGCACACAACCAGCTTTCCAGCTCGTCGATCATTGCCTTGTAACCCGTAGCCTGCGCGGCTGGGGCGAAGGGATGAAGGTTGGCGAACGCTGGCCAGGTGATGGGGATCATCTCGCTGGTGGCATTGAGTTTCATGGTGCAGGAGCCCAGCGGGATCATCGACTGGTTCAGCGCCAGGTCCTTGTTCTCCAGCTGCTTGAGGTAGCGCAGCATCTCGGTTTCGCTGTGGTGCAAATTGAATACCGGGTGGGCGAGAAACGGCGTGCGCCGCACCAGCGCGGCGGGGATGCCCTCCGGCAGGGCCTGCTGATCGAGTGCGGTGATGTCCAGGCCGTGGTCCACGCCGAGGAAAATGTCGAACAGCCGCAACACGGTGGCCTCATTGCAGGTTTCATCCAGGCTCACGCCCAAATGGCCCCGTCCAAGAATGCGCAGGTTGATCCTCGCCGCTTCCGCGCTTTCGATAATTGCCGCCTGCGCGCCGCCGACATCCAGGGTAAGGGTGTCGAAGAAGTGCTGGTTGAGGCGTTTGATGCCCTTGGCTTCGAGGCCGGCAGCCAGCACGAAGGTAAGCCGGTGCACACGCTGGGCGATGCGCTGCAAGCCTTCAGGGCCGTGGTACACCGCGTAGAACCCAGCGATATTGGCCAGCAGCACCTGCGCCGTGCAGATGTTGGAGTTGGCCTTCTCGCGGCGAATATGCTGTTCGCGGGTCTGCAGGGCCATGCGCAGAGCCGTGTTGCCACGCGCATCGCGCGAGACACCGATGATGCGGCCCGGCATCGCCCGCTTGTAGTCGTCGCGGCAGGCAAAATAGGCGGCATGCGGGCCACCGTAGCCCATGGGCACGCCAAAGCGCTGGGTCGAGCCCAACACTACATCGGCACCGAGCTCGCCAGGCGGGGTCAGCACCACCAGGCTGAGCAGATCAGCCGCCACGCAGGCCAGCGCCTGCTGGTTGTGCAACTGCTCGATCAGCGGGCGCAGGTCGCGCACCTCGCCGTGGGTGTCCGGGTACTGCAGCAAGGCGCCGAAGACCGCATGCTTGCCCAGGTTATCCACAGAGTCGACGATCAACTCGAAGCCAAACCCCTCGGCACGGGTTTTCAGTACCGAAAGCGTCTGCGGGTGGCAGTGCTCGTCTGCGAAGAACGCATTGCTCTTGTTGCGCGCCACGCGCTTGGCCAGGGCCATGGCTTCGGCAGCTGCAGTGGCTTCATCGAGCAGCGAGGCATTGGCCAGGGCCAGGCCGGTCAAGTCGATGACCATCTGCTGGAAGTTGAGCAGGGCTTCCAGCCGGCCTTGGGCGATTTCCGGCTGATAAGGGGTATAGGCGGTGTACCAGCCAGGATTTTCCAGCACGTTGCGCAGGATGACGGTGGGCGTGACGGTGCCGTGGTAGCCCATGCCGATCAGGCTGGTCCACACCTGGTTCTGCTCGGCGTAGCCGGCGAGCTTGGCCAGCGCGGCCTGTTCGTCCAGTGCCGGCGGCAGGTCGAGTGCGCGGTTGAAGCGGATGCCCGGCGGGACGGTCTGCTCGATCAGCTCGCTGCGGCTGGCGAGGCCAAGGGCGCTGAGCATGGCCTGCTGCTCCGAGGCATCGGGCCCCAGGTGGCGGCGCAGGAAAGGGTTGAGCTCTTGCAGTTGATGCAGGGATGGCGACTGGGACATGACGACGCTCTCTTCCTAGACCAGGTCTCATGGAGACTTATAAGTCTAGGAAGGATTGCCGATACTGCGGGAAAACTTGCTTTGGCAGTACCGGCCCTTTCGCGGGCAAGCCCGCTCCTATAGGCCGGAGCTGAACCTGCAGGAGCGGGCTTGCCCGCGATGAAGCCAGCGCGCTATCACTCGCCGATAGCGGCTTTGTAACCGGCAGCATCCAGCAGCTTGTCCAGCTCAGCCGGGTTGCTTGGCTTGAGCTTGAAGATCCACGCGGAGTAAGGTTCATCGTTGAGCTGCTCCGGGCTGTCGGCGAGCTCTTCGTTGACGGCGATCACTTCACCACCCACCGGGGCGTAGATGTCCGAAGCCGCCTTTACCGACTCGACCACGCCCGCCGCATCGCCAGCGGCGAACACCTTGCCAACTTCTGCCAGTTCAACGAACACCACATCACCCAGGGCTTGCTGAGCGTGGTCGCTGATGCCAACGGTCACTGTGCCGTCACTTTCCAGGCGGGCCCATTCATGGCTTTCGGCAAAACGCAGATCGGCGGGGATATTGCTCATGTCTTGTATTCCTCGATTGGGTCAGCGGTCGGCCCGCCGTTAAAGTTTCAGATCAGAATCTTGCCGTGGCGCACGAAGGTCGGCTTGACCACCCGCACCGGGTACCACTTGCCGCGAATTTCGACCTCGGCACGGTCGCCGGTGGCCATGGGTACACGCGCCAGGGCAATGGATTTGCTCAGCGTAGGGGAGAAACTACCACTGGTGATCTCCCCTTCGCCAATCCCGGCCACACGAACCACCTGGTGGGCACGCAAAACACCGCGCTCTTCCAGTACCAGGCCGACGAGCTTGTCCTGCACGCCTTGCTCGATTTCCGCCAGTAAGCCAGCGCGGCCGATGAAGTCGCGCTCAGCCGGCTCCCAGGCGATGCTCCAGCCCAGGTTGGACGTCAGCGGGGTGTGGCTTTCGTCGATGTCCTGGCCGTAGAGGTTCATGCCGGCCTCCAGGCGCAGCGTGTCGCGGGCGCCCAGGCCGCTGGGGGCGATACCGGCGCCAACCAGGTCGTTGTAGAACGCCACGGCCTCATTCCCCGGGAAAATGATCTCCAGCCCGTCTTCACCGGTGTAGCCGGTACGGGCAATGAACCAGTCCCCCTCGACCAGCCCTTCAAACGGGCGTAGCTCCCGAATCAGCGCGGCGCGCGAGGCGCTGAGCAAGGCTGCAACCTTGTCGCGGGCCTGGGGGCCCTGGATGGCGAGAATGGCCAGGTCGGGACGGACCTCGATACCGACCGAAAAATCGGCACTCTGACTTTCCAGCCAAGCCAGTACCTTGGCGCGGGTGGCGGCGTTGGTGACCAGGCGGTAGCCATTTTCCGTACGGTAGACGATCAGGTCGTCAATCACCCCGCCCGCTTCGTTGAGCAGCGGGCTGTAGAGTGCTTTGCCGACACTGTCGAGGCGGGCAACGTCGTTGGCCAGCAGGCGCTGTAGCCAAACGGTGGCGTCGCTGCCATCGACGTCGATCACGGTCATGTGGGAAACATCGAAGACCCCACAGTCACTGCGCACCTGATGGTGCTCCTCGACCTGCGAGCCATAGTGCAGGGGCATGTCCCAGCCACCGAAATCGACTGTCTTGGCGCCAAGCGCCAGGTGCAGGTCGTATAAAAGCGTGCGCTGTCCCATGGGTTTCTCCTTCCGGGCGTGGCGAAGCGGCGGCGGTCGATGACGTTTGGTCGTCAGCTCTTCTTGTAGGACCCGTCGCGCGAATGCCGCGCATTGTAGCCGCATGGGCGCAGGCTGGCACCCTCAGTGACTGTGACCGGGGCGTTTGGCTGAACGGCGGATCAGGCCGATGACTGGCAGCAGGCCCACCAGCACCAAGGTCAACGCGGGCAGCGAGGCGCGCGCCCACTCGCCTTCACTGGTCATTTCGAACACGCGGACGGCGAGGGTGTCCCAGCCGAACGGGCGCATCAGCAGGGTGGCGGGCATCTCCTTGAGCACATCGACAAAAACCAGCAGCGCGGCGCTGAGCGCGCCGGGGACCAGTAGCGGCAGATACACCTTGAAAAACAATCTCGCACCACCGACGCCCAAGCTGCGCGAAGCCTCCGGCAACGACGGGCGGATACGCTCCAGGCTGCCTTCCAGCGGCCCGTAGGCCACAGCGATGAAGCGTACCAGGTAGGCCAGCAGCAAGGCCGCCAGGCTGCCCAGCAGCAGTGGCTTGCCAGCTCCGCCGAGCCAAGTGGAAAGCGGAATCACCAAGTGATTGTCGAGGTAACTGAAGGCCAGCATGATCGACACTGCCAGCACCGAACCGGGCAATGCATAACCCAGATTGGCCAGGCCAACGCCGGCACGGATACCCCCGGTTGGCGCCTGACGCCGGGCAAATGCCAGCAGCAATGCCACGCAGACCGTGATCAAGGCCGCCATGCCCCCCAGGTACAGGGTGTGCAGTACCAACCCGATGTAGCGCTCGTCCAGGTCATGCCGCCCACGCTGCCAGAACCACGCGAGCAACTGCAGCAGCGGGATGACGAAGGCACAGGCGAACACCAGCAGGCACCAGCCGCTGGCCAGCAGTGCCTTGATGCCACGCAGGTGGTACAGCGCCTGCCCGCGTGGGCGTTCGTTACTGCTGCGCGTCGCGCCGCGGGCACGCCGTTCGCCGTACAGCACCAGCATCACCGCCAGCAACAGCAGGCTGGCCAGCTGCGCCGCGCTGGACAGGCTGAAGAACCCGTACCAGGTCTTGTAGATGGCCGTGGTGAAAGTATCGAAGTTGAACACCGCGACGGCACCGAAATCTGCCAGCGTCTCCATCAGCGCCAGCGCGATGCCGGCGCCAATGGCCGGCCGGGCCATGGGCAGGGCAACCCGCCAGAAGGCTTGCAGTGGCGACAGGCCCAACACCCGCGCCGCTTCCATCAGGCCCTTGCCCTGGGCCAGGAAGGCAGTACGCGCCAGCAGGTAGACGTAGGGGTAGAACACCAACACCAGAACGATGATCACCCCACCGGTGGAACGCACCCGCGGCAGGCGCATCGGGCCGAACACTTCGCGCAAGGCGCTTTGCACAGGGCCGGCAAAGTCCAGCAAGCCGACAAAGACGAATGCCAGCACGTAGGCCGGGATCGCAAACGGTAGCATCAGTGCCCAGTCCAGCCAGCGCCTGCCGGGGAATTCACAGAGGCTGGTGAGCCAGGCCAGGCTTACGCCGAGCACGGTGACGCCTACGCCGACACCCAGCACCAATGTGAGGGTGTTGCCGAGCAGGCGGCTCATCTGGGTGTCAAGCAGGTGCGACCAGATTTGCAGGTCTATCGACTGCCAGGACAGCAGCAGGACGCTTATGGGCAGGAGCACCAGGGCGGCGGTCAGGGTGACCGGGAGGTACCAGCGGCGTTGGGGGGTGTGGGGCAAGGCGAATGTCTCGGTGGCGGTTTGCGACCGCTGCGCGGTCGTTCGCGGGCAAGCCCGCTCCTACAGGGATAGGCGCTGGCCTGTAGGAGCGGGCTTGCCCGCGATAGGGCCTTTGCAGGCCCCGGAAGGATAAGCCCTGGCGCTTAGTTCCAGCCAGCCCGATCCATCAGACGAATCGCCTCTGCCTGGCGCTTGCCAGCGATTTCCACCGGAATGCTGTCAGCCTTGAAGCTGCCCCATGCCGCAACTTCATCCGATGGCTTGACCTTCGGGTTGGCCGGGAACTCCTGGTTGATGTCGGCAAACAGCTTCTGCGCCTCTTCGCCGGTCATCCATTCCACCAGCTTCTTGGCGGCCTCCGGGTGCGGGGCATGTTTGGTCAGGCCGATACCCGACAGGTTGACGTGCACGCCACGGTCGCCCTGATTAGGCCAGAAGATCTTCACCGGCAGGCTTGGGTTCTGCTTGTGCAAGCGGCCGTAGTAGTAGGTATTGACCACACCCACGTCGCACTGGCCGGCCTCGATGGCCTGGATTACCGCGTTGTCATCGGAGAACACATCGGTAGAGAGGTTGTTCACCCAGCCTTTGACGATCTGTTCGGTCTTGGCTTCGCCGTGGTTTTCGATCAGGGTGGCGGTCAGCGACTGGTTGTAGACCTTCTTGGCCGTGCGCAGGCACAGGCGGCCTTCCCAGTGCTGGTCGGCGAGGGCTTCATAGGTGCTCAACTCTGCCGGTTTGACCCGCTCGGTGGAGTAGATGATGGTCCGTGCGCGCAGGCTCAGGCCAGTCCAGTCGTGGGACGAAGCACGGTACTGCGGCGGGATGTTCTGGTCGATGACGTCCGACTTGATCGGCTGCAGGATGCCCATCTGCTCCGCCTGCCAAAGGTTACCGGCGTCAACGGTCAACAGCAGGTCGGCCACGCCGTTTTCGCCCTCGGCCTTGATGCGCTGCATCAGCGGGGCTTCCTTGTCGGTGATGAACTTGATCTTGACGCCGGTCTTGGCGGTGTAGGCGTCGAACACCGGCTTGATCAGCTCGTCGATGCGCGAGGAGTACACCACCACTTCGTCCGCCGCCTGGGCTGTACCGCCGAACAGGGTCAGGGCCAGGGCGGCCAGTAGGGGCTTGCGTGGCAACATGGAAAGCACTCCTCGGATCGTATGAGAGGCGCAAATGGTAGTGAATCCCATTTTACGACTCATCCACCGAGCAGTTACCGGATGTTGCAGATGACCTTCAAGGCTTGGCCAGTTCTGGCAGATCCCCTGTCAGGCCCAACGCCTGCCGCACGAACAACGCCTTGGCCTCCGGCAGCTTTTCGACCATTTTCAAGCCACTGTTGCGCAACCAGCGCAGCGGCAGCGGGTTGGCCTGGAACAGCCGCTCAAAGCCCTCCATTGCCGCCATCAACGCCAGGTTGTGCGGCATGCGCCGGCGCTCATAACGGCTGAGCACTTTCACATCCGCCAACCGCTCTGCGCGGTCACAGGCATTGACCAGCACCTCGGCCAGCACCGCGGCATCGAGGAAGCCCAGGTTGACGCCCTGCCCGGCCAGCGGGTGAATGGTGTGTGCGGCATCGCCGATCAGCGCCAGCCCTTCGTCCACATAGCGCTTGGCGTGGCGCTGGCGCAGCGGCACGCACACTCGCGGGTCCGCCTGCAGCACATCGCCCAATCGCCCCTCAAAGGCGCGTTCCAGCGCCTTGAGGAAGGCTTGATCATCCAACGCCATGAGCTGCTCGGCGTGCTCGGGCGTGGTCGACCAGACAATCGAGCACCAGTCCTGCCGGCCGTCACGCGCCAGCGGCAGGAAGGCCAGCGGCCCTTCATCGGTGAAGCGTTGCCAGGCCGTGGCCTGGTGGGCCGCGCTGCAGCGTACGCTGGTGACGATGGCGTGGTGCAAGTAGTCCCACTCGCGTGTTTCGCAACCGGCCAGGCGCCGCACCGCCGAGTTGGCACCGTCGGCAGCCACCACCAGCGGGGCGCGCAGGCGGCGGCCATCGGCCAAGGTCAGCAGCCACTCATCGCCAGAACGGCGCATCTGCTCCAGGCGGGCGTTGGGCAGCAAGCCGATATCGCTGTCGTGCAGGCGTTCCAGCAGGCCATCCTGGACTACCCGGTTCTCGACGATATGGCCGAGCACCTGCGCATGCACGCTGGCCGCCGAAAAGTGGATCTGGCCGGTGCCGCTGCCGTCCCACACATGCATGTCCGAATACGGTGAAACGCGGCGCCTGGCGATGCCATCCCAGGCGCCCAGGCGCTCGAGAATGCGCTGGCTGGCCGCCGACAGGGCACTGACCCGCGGCTCGAACGGTGCAGCGTCGTCGAACGGCTTCACCGACAGCGGGCCACCGTCGAGCAGGAGAATTTCCAGGCCGCTGTGGCGCAATGCCAAGGCCAGGGCGCTGCCGACCATACCGGCACCGACAATCAACAGATCTGCGCGCATTTCCATGCCTTACGCCTGCCTCGCTTGCGGCTTGAGCCGCACGTATAAAGTTTTATCGACCCGCGCCACCAGTTCGCCGGCGCCGTCGCGGATATCGACCTGCAAACGTGGCAGGTACTTCTTGCCGCTGGCCGTCTGCAGGCGAATTTCTTCCAGCAGTGCGTCATCGACGTGGAATTCGGCGTACACCGGCCCCTTGCCCGGGCTGATGAAGTCGATACTGGCGGCCTTGTCCCAGACGATGTACTCACGCCCCAGCTGTTCGATCAGCAGCAGCATGTAGAACGGATCGACCATGGAGTACAGGCTGCCACCGAACTGGGTACCGACGTAATTGCGGTTCCAGCGGGTGAGTTTCATGCGTACCTTGACGCTGCGCATGTCCGGGCTGATGTGCTGGATGCGAATGCCAGCGCCGAGGTACGGCGGGTAGAAATTCAGCAGCCAACGCAACATGCGCGCCCGACGCGCCAGCCGGCGCGGGCTGCTCATGCCTGGCCTCGCGGATCTGGGCGAGTGCCCAGGCCCATGGCCTGGCGGGCGAACCAGCTTTTGGCCGGTGGCAGCAGGTCGAGCCCGAGCAAGCCGATGTTGCGGCCAGCAGCCAGCAGCGGTTGGTTGCTGCCGAACAGCCGCGTGACCTGGTCGGAAAAGCCGATGGTCAGGGCCTGATCAAGCCGCTGACGCTGGTGGTACGCCTGCAGGGTCGCAAGGTCGCCTGGCTGCTGCGGGCCCTTGAGCAACGCGTCGGCCAGCGACTGCACATCGCGCAACGACAGGTTGAACCCCTGCCCGGCGATAGGGTGCAGGCTATGCGCGGCATTACCCAGCACCACCAGGTGCGGGCGCACTTGTTCATCGGCCTCGACCAGCGCCAGCGGGTAGAGGTGCCGCACACCGACTTGGCGCAGAGCGCCAAGGCGATAGCCAAAGGCGTTTTGCAGCTCACGCAGGAAGCTGCGTTCGTCGACCTCGGCCAGGCGTTTGGCGTCCATCCCTTGCCGGGTCCATACCAGTGCGCAGCGGTTATCAGGTAGCGGCAGCAGGGCCATGGGGCCTTGCTCGGTGAAGCGTTCGAAGGCTTGGCCACCGTGGGCTTCGCCCGGGGTGATATTGGCGATCAGCGCACTCTGCTCGTAGGGCGTTCGGCGCACATGAATGCCCAGTTGCTCGCGTAACCCGGACCGGCCACCGTCAGCCAGCACCGCCAGGTCGCATTCCAGGCTGGTGTCGTCGTCCAGTTGCAAGCGATAACCACCGGCAATCGCCTGCATCGCCTTCACTTCGGCCGGGCAACGCCAGCTCACCACCTCACTGTCCAGGCCTTGCCACAGGCATTGGCCAAGCCAGGCGTTCTCGACCACGTAGCCCAGCGCCGGCACCCCTTCTTCCATTGCATCAAGGCGGGTGGAGCCGAAGCGGCCGCGGTCGGAAACCTGAATCTGCCGAATCGGCTCGGCACGCGGGCTGATGGCCTGCCACAGGCCCAGTTGCTGATAGATCTGCTGGGTACCGAACGACAATGCCGAGGAGCGCGCGTCGTAGCTGGGCTGGAAGCTGTCGCCAGGGGCGAAAGGCTCGATCAGCAGGATTTTCCAGCCACGCGCCTTTGCGCCGGCCTGCAGGGCCAGGGCCAGGCTGGCGCCGACCAGGCCGCCGCCGATGATCGCCAGGTTGACTCGGTTCATGCCGCGTCCTTACGTGCCGCCTGCATCAGCGCCTCGATCTCGGCGACCGTCCTGGGCACGCCCGAGGTCAGAATTTCACAACCATGCTTGGTCACCACCACGTCGTCCTCGATCCTTACGCCGATGCCGCGCCATTTTTTCGCGACAGTCTGGTTGTCGGCGGCAATGTAGATGCCCGGTTCGACGGTCAATGCCATGCCTGGCTCAAGCACCCGCCACTGGCCACCCACCTTGTATTCGCCTACATCGTGCACATCCATGCCCAGCCAGTGCCCGGCGCGGTGCATGTAGAACGCGCGATGGGCTTCGCTGTCGATCAGCGCCTGCACCTCGCCCTTGAGCAGGCCCAGTTCCACCAGGCCTTCGGTGATGACCCGCACGGTCGCTTCATGCGCGTGGTTCCAGTGCTTACCCGGGGCAATTTCGGCGAAAGCTGCGGCCTGGGCCTTTAGCACCAGCTCGTAAATGGCCTTCTGCTCGGGCGAAAAACGCCCGCTGACCGGGAAGGTGCGGGTGATGTCGCTGGCATAACAGTCGATTTCGCAGCCAGCGTCGATCAGCACCAGGTCGCCGTCCTTGAGTGGCGCATCGTTCTGCTGATAGTGCAGGATGCAGCCGTTACGGCCAGCGGCGACGATCGAACCATACGCGGGCATCTTCGCCCCGCCTTTACGGAATTCGTAGTCCAGTTCGGCTTCGAGGCTGTACTCGTGCAGGCCCGCACGGCAGGCCTGCATCGCCCGCACATGGGCGCGCGCAGAAATGTCCGCCGCGGCGCGCATCACCTTCACCTCTGCCGCCGATTTATACAGACGCATGTCATGCAGCAGGTGATCCAGCGCAACGAACTCGTTCGGTGGCTGCGCGCCGAGGCGGGCCTTGGAGCGGATCACGTTGATCCAGTCCATCAGCCGGCGGTCGAACTCGGGGTTGCTGCCCATGGCGCTGTACACCCGCTCGCGGCCTTCGATCAGGCCCGGCAGGATCTCGTCGATGTCGGTGATCGGAAAGGCATCATCCGCGCCAAAGTCGCGGACTGCACCTTCCTGGCCGGCACGCAGGCCGTCCCATTGCTCGCGCTCAGGGTTGCGCTCGCGGCAGAACAGCACGTACTCGCCATGCTCGCGCCCCGGGATCAAGGCGATAACCGCCTCGGGCTCGGGAAAGCCGCTGAGGTACTGGAAATCGCTGTCCTGGCGGTACACATGCTCGACATCGCGGTTACGGATGGCAACTGCGGCCGCCGGCAGGATGGCGATGCTGTTGGGGACCATCTGCGCCATCAGCGCCTTGCGCCGACGGGCATACTCGGCCTTGGGTATATGGCTCATGGGCAGAACTACCCCCGGTTGATCAGTGCAGCGATGGCTTGGACGCGGGTGCCGCCGGCTTTGCAAGCTCGGAGAACAGCAGCAGAGGCGCCACGCGCAGGTATTCCATGACTTCCATGTAGTCGCTCTCGCCGTCTTCGGACTCTTCGAGGGCTTCCTGAACCTGGGAAATCGCAACCAGGTCCTGCAGGACGTCCTTGGCTTCGGTGGAAAGGTCCTTGCCACCGGAGTTCAGGCCGAAACCGGTGATGAAACCTTGGCACCACTGGCCCAATGCGGCAGCACGGTCGGCCAGCGCAGCGTCATCGGTCGGCAGCAACAGGACGATGGCCATGTCATCGCTGGTCAGCTCGCCCTTGACCATCTCTTGCAGGCCGATCAGGGCGTTGCGGACAGTGTCACCGGGCTCGATTTCAAGCAGTTGGGCGGCGTCGGCCAGCCAGGCATCGGCATCGAAGCCGGCACCGGCGCAACTGCGCCCGACCAGCAAGCCATGCAGCTCGGCAGGAGTGACAGGATGGCCATTGCTCGAAAGCAGCATGGCGAAGGCAACGTAAGGCGATTGGGTATTAGGCATGGTCGGCTAGGCGCCAGGCGGCGCATTTGACTAGAATGAAGGCCTTGTATCCTAGCACCGGCAGGCGCGCCAAGACCATCGGCACTGGCCGTCACCGCTCAGGGAGAGGCATCATCGACGGGTGATTCAATGACGGAGCGAATCGAGTGCAACCCACGCAAGAGAACGACCTGCAAGCATTGATGAGCCGGTTTGAGTCGCTGATCGAACGCGTCGAGCAACTAAAACGGCAGAATGCACTCCTAGTAGCTCAGGAAAAATCCTGGCGCGAAGAGCGCGCCCACCTCATCGAAAAGAACGAGATCGCCAAGCGCAAGGTCGAGTCGATGATCTTACGCCTCAAGGCCCTGGAGCAAGACTCATGAGTTCAAGCAATAGCGTCACCGTGCAGATTCTGGACAAGGAGTACTCGATCATCTGCCCGCCGGAAGAACGCAACAACCTGGTCAGCGCCGCACGCTACCTGGACGGCAAGATGCGTGAGATCCGTAGCAGCGGCAAGGTGATCGGTGCCGACCGCATCGCTGTGATGGCCGCATTGAACATCACCCACGAGATGCTGCACCGCCAGGAAGATCGCACCGACGCCCCCGCTGGCAACGCCACCCGCGAGCAGGTTCGTGACTTGCTCGATCGCGTCGATAAGGCGTTGTCCGACGATGCGGATACCAAAATCGGCTGAGATTGGTATACTGGCGCCACTCCCTGGGGGATGCGCCAGTCGGTTATGTCCCTGAGCCGATACGCACAACCACGGGGGTTGCACGCTGGGGCCGGTGTGCATGTCCGCCCGACGGAAAGCCTTAACGCCCCCTGCAATCTCCACCTTGAACTTTCGGGTTCAAGGGCTACACCGATAGCGGTCTTATCGGGGAGCCTCATTCTTCTTTGCCTGCCCTGCCGCAGGCAGATTCCACACCAGTGGCGACAACTGGGACGCCTGTGCCATGACCGACACCGCGCCGCTCACCCGCCCCCAGCTTCGTCGCCTGCTGCGCAATGCCCGCCGCGCACTCACCCCCGCACAGCAACAGCAAGCCTCCCTGGGCCTGTATCGCCAATTGGCGCAGAACCCACTGTTCCGGCGCGCCCGGCACATTGCCCTGTACTTGCCCAACGACGGTGAAATCGACCCGCAGCTGCTGCTGCGCGAGGCCCAGCGCCGCGGTAAACGCCTCTACCTGCCGGTATTGCACGCCTGGCCGCGCACACGCATGGTGTTCCAGCGTTTTGAAAAGGGTGAAAAACTCAAGCCCAACCGCTTCCGTATTCCAGAGCCATTGACCGACCGCAGGCGTCAACGCCCTGTCTGGGCGCTGGACCTGATCCTGCTACCGCTGGTGGGCTTTGATGAGGTCGGCGGGCGGCTCGGCATGGGCGGCGGTTTCTACGACCGCAGCCTGGCTTACCAGGCACGCCGCAAAACGTGGAAAAAACCGCTGCTGCTGGGGCTGGCGCATGAATGCCAGAAGGTCGAGCGGCTGGCGCAAGCCAGTTGGGATGTACAACTGCAGGGCACGGTCTCGGACCGTGGCTGGTACCTGGCACCGAACTGAGCGGCGCCAGCAGGGGATCAGCGCTGCGGCTGGCCGGCGTCGACCGGGGTTTGGTAGGCGGTATCGAGCTTGCGCTCCCAGATACCCTGAGCATAACCGGTGGTGACCACACCCAGACCAAAGATGAAGACCAGGACCCAAAGGAGGTCCGGTTTACGTTGATTCATCGAAGAATGCCCCCCCGGCATACTGTTCTGGCTCGACGACTTTTTTGGTGTCGCCGGAGCAGCTAGCGTTAAAATCGGCGCATTTTCCGACAACCTGAGCCCACACGCAAACGTTGACGCCAACCGGCTGTCGGTTTCGTGCAACAGGTTATTTCAAACCTTTTCAGGAGCAGCATCCATGGCCTACTGGCTGATGAAATCCGAGCCCGACGAGCTCTCGATCGAAGGGCTGGGCCATTTGGGCGAGGCGCGCTGGGATGGCGTACGCAACTACCAGGCCCGCAACTTCCTGCGGGCCATGAGCGTAGGCGATGAGTTCTTCTTTTACCACTCCAGCTGCCCGCAACCGGGCATTGCCGGGATCGGCCGCATCATCGCGGCGGCCTACCCGGACCCGACCGCGCTCGACCCGCAAAGCCACTACCACGACGCCAAGGCCACTCCCGATAAGAATCCGTGGAGCGCAGTGGATGTGGCGCATGTGAAGACATTCAGGCAGGTATTGGGGCTGGGGCTGCTCAAGCAGCAGAGCGCACTGGCGGAGTTGCCGCTGGTGCAGAAAGGGACGAGGTTGTCGGTGATGCCAGTTACCGAGGAGCAGTGGGCGGCTATTGTCGCACTGGCGCGGTGAGCGGCGGCCCCTTCACTTATCGCATGGGCAGTGCCCGCCCAGGGACCGCGCAAACCCGGTTTGCTCAGATCACTGCACAATCAGATTATTGAACAGCAGGTCCTCGACAATCGGCTTGCCCTCTTCCGCTTCCATCACCTGCTGCACCTGCTTCAGCGCTTGCTGGCGCAGCGCCTCCTTGGCTTCGACGTTGCTCATGTTATCCACACCCTGTTGGGTGAACAGCGCCACCAGCTGGTTGCGAATCAGCGGTTCGTGGTGCTTCACCGCCTTGGCAGCTTCGTCACCGGTCACGCGCAGGGCGACGTCGGCCTTGTACACACGCAGCTTGGGGCCACCGTCGAGGGCGTAGTTGCCGACGAAGGGTGGGCTCAGGCTGATGTAGGAAACCTTGGGGGCTCCTTCCTTGGCTTCTTCGGCCATGGCCGCCGCTGGCAGCATCAGGGCCAGCACCATCAAGATCCACGCGTTCACTCATTCGCTCCTCAAAACAATTGGCGCCAGCTTACCCAGCACACCGCTCAAACCCAAGCCCCGGCTTATGCCAGCCCATCAGGGCGGGCCATGCTCGTTGACCCGGCGGGCGGCCCTCTTACACTTATCGGCCACTACACGCAAAGGAATAGCCCCGATGAAAGCTGTGTTGTGCAAAACCCTGGGCCCGGCACGCGACCTGGTGCTGGAAGAGGTGGCCAGCCCGGCGCCGAAAAAAAACGAGATCCTGCTGGATGTGCATGCAGCCGGGGTCAACTTCCCCGACACCTTGATCATCGAAGGCAAATACCAGTTTCAGCCGCCCCTGCCGTTCTCGCCGGGTGGCGAAGCTGCCGGTGTGGTTGCCGCGGTGGGTGAGCGCGCTGGGGCGTTCAAGGTGGGCGACAGGGTGATGGCCCTGACCGGTTGGGGTGCATTTGCCGAACAGGTGGCCGTGCCGTTCTACAACGTGATGCCCATTCCCGAAAGCATGGACTTCACCACCGCCGCCGCCTTTGGCATGACCTACGGCACCTCGATGCATGCGCTCAAGCAACGCGGTCAGCTGCAATCTGGGGAAACCCTGCTGGTGCTGGGTGCATCCGGTGGTGTCGGCCTGGCGGCAGTGGAAATCGGCAAGGCCATGGGCGCCAAGGTGATCGCTGCGGCCAGCAGCGCCGAGAAGCTGGCCGTCGCCAAGGCGGCCGGGGCGGATGAGCTGATCGATTACACCCAGGCCAGCCTCAAGGAAGAAATCAAGCGCCTGACCGGTGGCCAAGGCGTGGATGTGATCTATGACCCGGTTGGGGGTGAGCTGTTCGAGCAGGCCGTACGTGGGCTGGCGTGGAATGGCCGGCTGCTTGTGGTGGGCTTTGCCAGCGGGACGATCCCGCAGATGGCGGCTAACCTGGTGCTGCTCAAGGGCGCAGCGGTGCTCGGGGTGTTCTGGGGTTCGTTCGCCCAGCGCCAGCCAGAGGATAATGCCGGCAACTTCCGGCAGCTGTTTGCCTGGCATGCCGAGGGCAAGCTGAAACCGCTGGTTTCTCAGACTTACCCACTGGCCGAGGCGGGTGCTGCGATCGAGCAATTGGGGCAAAGGAAGGCTGTGGGTAAGTTGGTGGTGCTGGCCAGGTAAGCGTCCTGATCAATTGTGCCTCCACCGGCCCTATCGCCGGCAAGCCGGCGCCTACAGGTGCCGGCGTAATCCTAAGCGACTCGCCGGCGATAGGGCCGCAACAGGCTGGATCAAACCTCGCGCAGGTTATGGCAGCGCCTGAAGCGCGCCTCCAGGTTGCGATCCGGCATCTGGTGATTGCGCAGTGCATTCAACGTCTGCTCGACATACTCGCGCGTGGTGCCATAACGCCCCTTGGCGCTTGCCAGGATCTGGCTGAGCAAGGTGTCCGGCAGGTTACCGGCGTAGCACGGCAGGTGCCGTTCCAGCACAAAACCAAGTGCCTGAACCTTGCTGCCATCACCCAACCGGCAACTGAGCCAATGCGGACGATAGGCGGGGAACGGCATCTCCCTTTGCCACAGGGCCATCAGCGAGTCATCGAGGTTGCTCTCATCCAGGCGATAGGCAAAACCACTGCACGAACCGCCGCGGTCCAGGCCGAACACCAGGCCCGGGGTTTCCGGGGTGCCACGGTGCTCGTGCGACCACAAATACAGCCCACGGTGATAGCCATGCACGCGCGCGCGCTGGCGTTCAACCGAACTGCATTCCGGGCGCCAGATCAACGAACCATAGGCAAACAGCCACACCGGGCCACCTTCATGGCGTGACATGGTCATCTGCATGGAGTTGATCAATTGCTCGCGGGTCAATTGCTGGCCGAAGTCGAGCGCCGGAGGATAAGCACTTTTCCAGGACAAACTTTCAATTGCCGACATAAGCTGCCGCCATTATTCCCTGTGAACTACCGATGTAGCGAAAGTCGCTGCGAGACGGGGCCAGAGCCCCACACCTAGGGTGCTTGCCTTCACCTTAGGATAGAAACACGCCAACACTCAAGTCCCGAGACCTAAGTTTTACGCGAACTTCCGACGATTGGAGAGCATTGTTCCGAGTATAGTGAAAGTTATTAGCCAAGGCGGTAATAATTACCGCCTTATACCCACTACCTGAAACTTTGGTTATTAACCACGCGGCGCGTAGGCAAACACATCGGCACGCATGCGGTGGGCATCCATACCGGCTTCGACCAGGGCATCGAGGGTGGCATAGACCATGTTAGGTGAACCGCTGGCGTAGACGTGGACCGTGTTGAGGTCCTGAACGTCTTCACACACCGCTTCGTGCAGCATGCCGCAGCGGCCTTCCCAACCGCAAAGATCACTCACCACTTTGTGCAGGAACAGGTTGGGCAAGCGCTCCCATTCGTCCCAGTGTTCGATGGAGTAGAAGTCTTCGGGGCGGCGCACACCCCAGTAGAGGTGCACCGGGTGCTTGAAACCCTGGGCGCGGCAGTGCTCGACCAGGCTGTGCATCTGCCCCATGCCGGTACCGGCGGCGATCAGCACCAGCGGCCCATCGGGTAGCTCGGCCAGATGAGTGTCACCGAAAGGCATCTCTATGCGTGCCAGGCCGTTGCGCTGCAATTGCTCGAGCAACTGCAAGGCGCTGGCTTCACGCGCCAGCACGTGCAGCTCCAGATCACGCCCGCTATGGGGTGCCGAAGCCAGCGAAAACGCCGCCTGCTTGCCACCTTCGCGCTCGATCATCAGGTACTGCCCGGCGTGATAGCGCAGCGGCTTGCCAGCCGGCGCGCGCAAGCGCACGCGCCAGACGTCGCCGCCGACATCAACGCATTCAGTGACGCTGCATGCCAGCTTTCGCACTGGCAGCTCGCCCAGGGCCAGCACACCATCCCAGAGCAAAACACAGTCCTCCAGCGGTTCGGCGATGCATGTGAACAGCTCGCCATGGTCGCGTTCTTCACCGTTCTGTAGAACGCGACCTTCGACCAACAATGCGGCGCAGACATGGCAATTGCCATTGCGGCAGCTGTTCGGGCAGTCATAGCCCAGCCGCCGCGCTCCATCCAGGATCCGTTCCCCGGGTTCAAGCGCCAGCACTGCCCCGGACGGCTGCAACGTTACCTGCATCAATCTATTCCCAACTGATCCCACAGCTCATCGATGCGGCGGGTGACGGCCTCGTCCTTGACGATGACCCGGCCCCATTCGCGTGTCGTCTCGCCCGGCCACTTGTGCGTGGCATCCAGGCCCATCTTCGACCCCAGGCCCGATACCGGCGACGCGAAGTCGAGGTAGTCGATCGGCGTGTTGTCGATCATCACCGTATCACGCTTGGGGTCCATGCGCGTGGTGATGGCCCAGATCACGTCATTCCAGTCACGGGCATTGATATCGTCGTCTGTGACGATAACGAATTTGGTGTACATGAACTGTCGCAGGAACGACCACACACCCAGCATCACGCGCTTGGCGTGGCCTGGGTACTGCTTCTTGATGGTCACCACCGCCATTCGGTACGAGCAGCCTTCCGGTGGCAGGTAGAAGTCGATGATCTCCGGGAACTGCTTTTGCAGGATCGGCACGAACACTTCGTTCAACGCCACACCGAGGATCGCCGGCTCATCAGGCGGCCGCCCGGTGTAGGTGCTGTGGTAGATCGGTTTTTGCCGATGGGTGATGCGCTCGACAGTGAACACCGGGAAGCTGTCCACTTCGTTGTAGTAGCCGGTGTGATCGCCGTAAGGGCCTTCTGGCGCCATTTCGCCCGGGTGGATCACGCCTTCGAGGATGATCTCGGCAGTTGCCGGCACCTGCAGGTTGCTGCCACGGCACTTCACCAGTTCGGTACGGTTGCCGCGCAACAGGCCGGCGAAGGCGTATTCGGACAGGGTATCGGGCACCGGCGTCACTGCACCGAGAATGGTCGCAGGGTCCGCGCCCAGGGCCACGGCAACCGGGAACGGCTGGCCAGGGTTCTTTTCGCACCACTCGCGATAGTCCAGCGCGCCGCCACGGTGACTCAACCAGCGCATGATGACCTTGTTGCGGCCGATGACCTGCTGGCGATAGATGCCCAGGTTCTGGCGGTCCTTGTTGGGGCCGCGGGTCACGGTCAGGCCCCAGGTGATCAGCGGTGCCACGTCACCTGGCCAGCAGTGCTGGATCGGCAACTGGCCGAGGTCGACATCATCGCCCTCGACCACGACTTCCTGACACACCGCATCCTTGACCACTTTCGGCGCCATCGACACGACCTTCTTGAAAATCGGCAGCTTCGACCAGGCATCTTTCAGGCCCTTCGGCGGCTCCGGCTCCTTGAGGAAGGCCAGCAGCTTGCCGATCTCGCGAAGCTCATCGACCGATTCGGCGCCCATGCCCATGGCCACCCGCTGCGGGGTGCCGAACAGGTTGCCGAGCACTGGCATATCGAAGCCTGTGGGCTTTTCGAACAGCAAGGCCGGGCCCTTGGCACGCAGGGTGCGGTCGCACACCTCGGTCATTTCCAGGACAGGGGAGATAGGAACCTGGATGCGCTTGAGTTCGCCGCGCTGCTCCAGGCCACGGATGAAGTCGCGCAAATCGCGATACTGCATGCATGAGCCTCGTGTTGGCCGTATCGGTCGGGGTGCAGAGTGTAGCGCCGAACGGCGTGCAATGGCCAAAAATGACTTGGGGCCGCTTCGCCTCCCATCGCCGTCAAGCCAGCCCCCACAAGGCTCGCAGAGGACCTGTGGGAGCCGGCTTGCCGGCGATGGGCTGCGAAGCAGCCCCAATCATTACTTGACCGATCTAACCGCTTACTTGCGCTTCATCGACAGGAAGAACTCGTCGTTGGTCTTGGTCTGCTTGAGCTTGTCGACCAGGAACTCGATGGCGGCGATCTCGTCCATCGGGTGCAGCAGCTTGCGCAGGATCCACATGCGCTGCAGTTCGTCATCGGCAGTCAGCAGCTCTTCGCGGCGGGTGCCGGAGCGGTTGATGTTGATGGCCGGGAACACGCGTTTCTCGGCGATGCGGCGGTCCAGGGGCAGCTCCATGTTGCCGGTACCCTTGAACTCTTCGTAGATCACTTCGTCCATCTTCGAGCCGGTTTCTACCAGCGCGGTGGCGATGATGGTCAGCGAACCGCCTTCCTCGATGTTACGTGCGGCACCGAAGAAGCGCTTCGGCTTCTCCAGGGCATGGGCGTCGACACCACCGGTCAGCACCTTGCCGGAGCTTGGGATCACGGTGTTGTAAGCACGCGCCAGGCGGGTGATGGAATCGAGCAGGATGACCACATCCTTTTTGTGCTCGACCAGGCGCTTGGCCTTCTCGATCACCATCTCGGCAACCTGTACGTGACGGGTCGGCGGCTCGTCGAAGGTCGAGGCAACCACTTCGCCGCGCACGGTGCGCTGCATTTCGGTCACTTCTTCCGGGCGCTCGTCGATCAGCAGAACGATCAGGTGGCACTCGGGGTTGTTACGGGTGATGTTCGCCGCGATGTTCTGCAGCATGATCGTCTTGCCCGCTTTCGGCGGAGCAACGATCAGGCCACGCTGGCCTTTGCCGATCGGGGCGCACAGGTCGATGACGCGGCCGGTCAGGTCTTCGGTGGAGCCGTTGCCGGCTTCCATCTTCAGGCGCTTGTTGGGGAACAGCGGCGTCAGGTTTTCGAACAGGATCTTGTTCTTCGCGTTTTCAGGGCGATCGAAGTTGATCGTGTCGACCTTCAGCAGGGCGAAGTAACGCTCCCCTTCCTTTGGCGGGCGGATCTTGCCGACGATGGTGTCGCCGGTACGCAGGTTGAAACGGCGGATCTGGCTAGGCGAGACGTAGATGTCGTCAGGGCCGGCCAGGTAGGACGCATCAGCCGAACGCAGGAAACCGAAACCATCCTGGAGAATCTCCAGCACGCCGTCACCCGAGATCTCTTCGCCGCTTTTCGCGTGCTTTTTCAGCAGGGCGAAAATCACGTCCTGTTTGCGCGAACGGGCCATGTTTTCGATGCCCATCTGTTCGGCCATTTCCAGCAGATCGGTAATCGGCTTTTGCTTGAGTTCAGTCAGGTTCATAAGGGGAGTGACGTAATCATGTATGAAGGGAGGATTAAGCTTCTGGCTTAATGAAGCCGCGCCGCTAGAAGGCGATAGGATCGCGCACAGATTCTAATTAGGAGTGCGTCGGCGACGGCGTGCAGGGGGCACTGGAGAAGCAGTGCGAGGCCGAATGTAACACTTGCTTTTTTCGACGTCTAGTGGGTTGGAAAAGAAAAGCCCCGGGGTTTCCGGGGCTTTTCGCATCACAGGTGGGCGTCGAGGAACGCGGCCAGCTGGGATTTGGACAGTGCGCCCACCTTGGTGGCCTCGACGTTGCCGTTCTTGAACAGCATCAGCGTCGGGATGCCACGCACGCCGTGCTTGGCCGGGGTTTCCTGGTTGTCGTCGATGTTCAGCTTGGCGACGGTCAGTTTGCCCTCGTAGGTGGAAGCGATGTCGTCCAGGACTGGAGCGATCATCTTGCATGGGCCACACCATTCAGCCCAGTAGTCGACCAGCACCGGGCCTTGGGCTTGCAGGACTTCGGCCTCGAAGGTGGCGTCGGTGACGTGTTTGATCAGATCGCTGCTCATGGATATCTCCAGGGTCGTAAGCAAAAAACGTGGCCCATCATAGCCGCACCCACGCCCTACAGGAAGTCGCGGACGATTGAGTGTCACTATAGTTGTGCAAGACGCCACGAATCGAAACTGTCACATAAGTGTCATAGCATCGAATGGCACATTGCCTTGCATCAACCCTTGGCGTGCCGCGCGTTGGCGACAGCCAAGTATCGTGGCACGATTGCCAGGTTAACGACCGAGAACCCTCAGATCATGCCGCATACCTCCGCGAAGAACCTGTCTCTGATCGCCGCCATCGACCTAGGCTCCAACAGTTTTCACATGGTCGTGGCCAAGGCTCACCACACCGAGATCCGCATTCTCGAGCGTCTCGGCGAAAAGGTTCAGCTGGCCGCCGGCATCGACGAAGCGCGCAAGCTCAGCGAAGAAGCCATGGAACGGGGCCTTGAATGCCTCAAGCGCTTTGCCCAGCTGATAAACGGCATGCCCGCTGGCGCCGTACGTATCGTTGGCACCAACGCCCTGCGCGAAGCGCGTAACCGCAACGAATTCATCCAGCGTGCCGAGGCCATTCTCGGGCACCCTGTCGAAGTGATTTCCGGCCGTGAAGAAGCGCGCCTGATCTACCTGGGCGTGTCCCACACCCTGGCCGACACCCCTGGCAAGCGCCTGGTGGCCGACATCGGCGGTGGCAGCACCGAGTTCATCATTGGCCAACGTTTCGAGCCGCTGCTGCGTGAAAGCCTGCAAATGGGCTGCGTAAGCTTCACCCAGCGCTATTTCCGCGACGGCAAGATCACCCCGGCCCGCTACGCCCAGGCTTACACCGCTGCGCGCCTGGAGCTGATGAGCATCGAGAATGCCCTGCACCGCCTGACCTGGGATGAAGCCATCGGCTCGTCCGGGACCATCCGTGCCATTGGCGCCGCGATCAAGGCCGGCGGCCTGGGCAGTGGCGAGGTCAACGCCGAAGGCCTGGCCTGGGTCAAGCGCAAGATGTTCAAGCTGGGTGAGGCCGACAAGATCGATTTCGACGGGGTCAAGCCCGACCGCCGCGCCATCTTCCCGGCTGGCATGGCGATTCTCGAAGCGATCTTCGATGCACTGGAACTGCAGCGCATGGACCACTGCGATGGCGCCCTGCGTGAAGGCGTGCTGTTCGACCTGCTGGGCCGCCACCATCACGAAGACGTGCGCGAACGCACCTTGAACTCGCTGATGGAGCGCTACCACGTTGACCAGGGCCAGGCTGCACGGGTCGAGCGCAAGGCACTGCATGCCTTTGACCAAGTGGCCAAGGCGTGGGACCTGGAGGATGGAAACTGGCGCGATCTACTGGGCTGGGCTGCTAAAATTCACGAAATCGGGCTGGATATCGCCCATTACCACTACCACAAGCACGGTGCCTACCTGATCGAGCACTCCGACCTGTCGGGCTTCTCCCGTGAAGATCAGCAGATGATGGCCCTGCTGGTGCGCGGCCACCGCCGCAACATTCCCAAGGACAAGTTCGCCGAGTTGGGCGATGAAGGCGTAAAGCTGCTGCGCCTGTGCGTGCTGCTGCGTTTCGCCATCCTGTTCCACCACATCCGCGGCACCCAGCAGATGCCGAAGGTGCAGCTCGAGGCTGCCGATAACAGCCTGAACGTGGTCTTCCCGAAGGGCTGGCTGGAAGAGAACCAACTGACCCAGGCCGACTTCGCCAACGAGGCGGAGTGGCTGGCCCGGGTCAATTTCGTCCTCAGCGTACGTTAAGAACCGGGTTGCTCAGGCGCTCCAGCAGGGTCGCCTGGGCACTGCGCGGGTTCTGGTTACCGGTCGGCGTGCTGCGCACGTAACGCCCGTCAGGCTGCAGCGTCCAGGCGTGGGTGTTGTCGGTCAGGTAGCCTTCCAGCTCCTTCTTCACCCGCAGCAGCAGCTTCTTGCCCTCCACCGGGAAGCAGGTCTCGACACGCTTGTCGAGGTTGCGCTCCATCCAGTCGGCGCTGGACAGGTAGATCTGCTCTTCGCCGCCATTGAGGAAGTAGAACACCCGGGTGTGCTCGAGGAAGCGACCAATGATCGACCGCACCTGGATGTTGTGCGACACCCCCGGAATGCCTGGGCGCAGGCAGCACATGCCACGCACCACCAGGTCGATCTTCACACCCGACTGGCTGGCCTTGTACAGCGCCTTGATGACCTTGGCATCGGTCAACGAGTTGAACTTGGCGATGATGTGCGCGGGTTTGCCCTCGAGGGCGAACTGCGTTTCCCGGGCAATCATGTCGAGCATGCCCTTCTTCAGGGTGAACGGCGCGTGCAGCAGCTTTTTCATGCGCAGCGTCTTGCCCATGCCGATCAGCTGGCTGAATAGTTTGCCGACGTCCTCGGTGAGCGCGTCGTCAGAAGTCAGCAGGCTGTAGTCGGTGTACAGGCGGGCGTTACCGGCATGGTAGTTACCGGTACCCAGGTGCGCATAGCGCACGATCTCGCCCTGCTCACGGCGCAGAATCAGCATCATCTTGGCGTGGGTCTTGAAGCCGACCACACCGTAGATCACCACCGCGCCCGCGGCCTGCAGGCGGCTGGCCATCTGCAGGTTGGACTCTTCGTCGAAACGCGCACGCAACTCGATCACCGCAGTGACTTCCTTGCCGTTACGCGCGGCATCGACCAAGGCGTCGACGATCTCCGAGTTGGCGCCGGAGCGGTACAGGGTCTGGCGTACGGCGAGCACGTGCGGGTCCTTGGCGGCCTGGCGCAGCAGGTCGACCACCGGGGTGAAGGACTCGAACGGGTGCATCAGCAGGATGTCCTGCTTGCTGATCACACTGAAGATGTTGTCGGCATTCACCAGCAGCTTGGGGATCGCCGGGGTGAACGGCGTGTACTGCAGCTCCGGGTGGCTGTCCAGGCTGGTGATGCTGAACAGGCGGGTCAGGTTGACCGGGCCGTTGACCTGATACAGCTCGCTCTCGCTCAGGCTGAACTGCTTGAGCAGGTAATCGGACAGGTGTTTCGGGCAGGTATCGGCCACCTCCAGGCGCACCGCATCGCCATAACGGCGCGAGAACAGCTCGCCGCGCAGGGCGCGGGCGAGGTCGTCGACCTCTTCCGAATCCAGCGCCAGGTCGGCGTTACGGGTCAGTCGGAACTGATAG
Organism: Pseudomonas sp. P39-UII1; assembly: GCF_039672635.1. NCBI lineage: Bacteria > Pseudomonadati > Pseudomonadota > Gammaproteobacteria > Pseudomonadales > Pseudomonadaceae > Pseudomonas > Pseudomonas sp. P39-UII1. The sequence goes on along the minus strand of NZ_JBDFPP010000018.1, from coordinate 28,708 downwards.
CAACCCTTCACCTTCATGCCCTGGAACAGGTCGTCGGCGTGGGCGTGGATCATCGATGACAGGAACACGTAGTTGTCGCCAGCACCGCCGACCTCTTCAGGCACACGGATGACCCGCGGCAGCAGGCGCGGCGCCGGGATGATCGCCAGGCCCGAGTCGCGGCCAAAGGCATCGACACCTTCGAGTTCGACGATGAAGTTGAGGCTCTTGTTTACCAGCAACGGGAACGGGTGCGTCGGGTCGAGGCCGATCGGGGTGATGATCGGCGCGATCTCGTCGCGGAAGTAGCGGCGCACCCAGGTCTTGAGTTTGGGCGTCCAGTAACGGCGGCGGATGAAGCGGATGGCGTGCTTCTCGAGCTCCGGCAGCAACACATCGTTGAGGATCGCGTACTGACGCTCCACTTCGAAGTGCACCAGCTCGCTGATGCGCGCCAGCGCCTGATGCGGCTGCAGGCCGTCGGCACCTGCCTGCTCGCGGGCGAAGTTGATCTGCTTCTTCAGGCCCGCCACGCGGATCTCGAAGAACTCGTCGAGGTTGCTGGAGAAAATCAGCAGAAATTTCAGCCGCTCGAGCAGCGGGTAGGACTCATCCAGTGCCTGCTCCAGCACGCGAATGTTGAACTGCAACTGCGACAGTTCGCGATGAATGTACAGGCTGCTGTCGTCCAGGCTCGGGGTGGCGATGGCGGGCGTGGGCGCATGCACAGGGGCAGGCGCGACGGCGGCCTCGACTACAGGTTCCGGGAGCTCTGGCAGGTCTGGTGGGGTCTGCACCATTTCTTCAGGGACTGCCTCGGCATCCTTGATCACGACAGGTGTTAGCACTTCATTATTCATCTGGACGTTCCTGGAGGACGTTAACGCCCTATCATCAATTGAGCGGGACGATAAGCAGCCATTATGACGCCTGTGTTACAGACTGACGCAAGCCGCAGCTTGAGGGCAAAGCCATTGTCCTTGTAGGAATTGTTCACGTCGAGACACATTTGGACACTTTCACGAATGCCCGCGAAGGGGTAGGCTGCGCGTTCATTTCGCCAGCACCTCAGAAAATGCTTCAACAATTCCTGCAGGATTTCGGCTATTTTGCCCTTTTTCTAGGCACCTTCTTCGAAGGCGAGACCATCCTGGTGCTTGCAGGATTTCTTGCGTTCCGCGGGTACATGGACATCAGCCTGGTGGTGATCGTGGCGTTCTTCGGCAGCTATGCCGGCGACCAGCTGTGGTACTTCATGGGCCGCCGCCACGGGCGCAAGATTTTGGCACGCAAGCCGCGCTGGCAGGCCATGGGCGATCGCGCGCTGGAGCATATTCGCCGCCACCCCGATATCTGGGTGCTGAGCTTCCGCTTCGTCTACGGCCTGCGCACGGTCATGCCCGTGGCCATCGGCCTGTCTGGCTACCCACCACGCCGCTACTTGCTGCTCAATGGCATCGGCGCGGCCGTCTGGGCCTTGGCACTGGGCGCTGCTGCGTACCACTTCGGTGCCATTCTCGAAGGCATGCTGGGCAACGTGAAGAAGTACGAGCTATGGGTGCTCGGTGGCCTGCTGCTGCTGGGCGCCCTGCTCTGGCTGCGCAGGCGCTTTCGCACGTTGCGCGCGGAGCGCAAGGCGGCGGCAGAGAGCAAGGCCACAGAGGCTGAGCACGCTGTAAAACACGAGCAGGAACCAGGCCAGCGGCGTAACCGCCCATAAGCCCAAAGCGCCAGCCAGATACAGGGCCGGCGCATTCGACAGCAGGCGTGCCAGTTCCAGGCGCCCTGCCCACGGCCTGTCCTCCAGTGCCGCCCCCAGCGTGAACAGCCCAAACGCCATCACCGACCAGCCCAGCACCAAGGCCGCTGCCGGCACTCGCTCGGCGGCATCCATCAGGTAACTGCCCAGCGCCACATAAACGGCGAATTGCAGCAGCACATACACCTGCTGCGCCCGCCCCAGAGCAATCTCGAATTTGCGGAACAGGGCCAGGTTCTGCTGGGCCTGTGGATAACGCGCGGCCACATCGGCCGGGCGCCATCCGGTGGGCATGAACCAGATACGCAGCTTGTCCCAGAAGCGCTCGGCGCGCCGGGCGTCGTCCCAAAGCTGGGCGTAAAACTGCAGGTTGGCCCACAGCGGGTTCCAGCTGGCCAGCGGCGTGGTCACGCCAAACACCACGGGTTCGGCCGGGTCTTCTTCCTTGAAGGTGCCGAACAGGCGGTCCCAGAAAATGAACACACCGCCGTAGTTACGATCCAAGTAAACAGGATTTTGCGCATGGTGGACGCGATGGTTGGACGGCGTGATCAGCACCCATTCGAGCCAGCCCAACTTGGGAACGTGCCGGGTATGCACCCAGAACTGGTACAACAGGTTCAGCGATGCCACGGTGATGAACACCAGTGGCGGCACGCCGATCAGCGCCAGCGGCAGGTAGAAGACCCACGAAAAGATGAAGCCGCTGCTGGTCTGGCGCAGTGCTGTGGTGAGGTTGTATTCCTCGCTCTGGTGGTGCACCGAATGGGCTGCCCACAACACGTTGCGCTCGTGGCCCAGGCGGTGCAGCCAGTAGTAGCAGAAGTCGTACAGCACGAAGGCCAGCAGCCAGACCCACCAGGCACCCTGTGGCAAACGCAGCAGCGCCAGGTGCTCCCAGGCCAGCGCATAGGTCAGCAGCCCTACCCCTTTGGTCAGCAACCCGGTGCTGGTGGACAGCACGCCGGTGCTCAGGCTGTTGATCGAGTCGGCCAGGGTGAAATTGCGCTGGCCGCGGACACGGTCGGCAACCAGCTCAACCGCAATCAACACGAAGAAGAACGGCACGGCCAGCAATATCAGGTCCATGGACAGCAGCCTCGAAGGGTGTCCACAGAGATTAGGATGCACCCATGGGAATCCCTATGGCCACATCTGCCAAACTAGAGGACATTTAGCGCCTCGACACGGGAGTAATGAGCATGACGAAAAAAGTAGCGGTGATTCTTTCCGGCTGTGGCGTCTACGACGGCGCCGAAATCCATGAAAGCGTGATCACCCTGCTGCGCCTCGACCAGCGCGGCGCACAGGTGCAGTGCTTTGCGCCGAACATCGCGCAGATGCACGTGATCAACCACCTGACCGGTGAGGAGATGCCCGAGTCGCGCAACGTGCTGGTGGAATCCGCGCGCATTGCCCGGGGCGAGGTGAAAGATATCCGTGAAGCCAACGTTGAAGACTTCGACGCGCTGATCGTGCCGGGCGGTTTCGGCGCAGCGAAGAACCTGTCCAATTTTGCCGTGGAAGGCACCGAGTGCACGGTGCAGCCGGAGCTCCTGGCTTTGGCCGAGGCCTTTGCCGAAGCCTGCAAGCCAGTTGGGCTGATCTGCATCTCGCCGGCACTGGCGGCGAAGATCTACGGCCCAGGCGTGGTCTGCACCATCGGTAAGGACGCAGATACCGCTGCGGCAGTGGTCAAGATGGGCGGTACGCATGAAGAATGCGATGTGCATGACATCGTCGAAGACACCCAGCGCAAGCTGGTGACCACCCCTGCGTACATGGTCGCTACGTCGATCAGCGAGGCGGCTGGCGGGATCTACAAGCTGGTGGATCGCGTGCTGGAGCTGACCCACGAGGGTGACTGATCAGCCCTTGATCAGGCGCGTGAGGATACGGTCCAGCGCATTGGCGAACGCCTGCTTCTCGCGTTCGCCATAAGGCGCCTGCCCGCCCCCGACTTGGCCCTGCTCACGCAGTTCGGTGAACAGGTTGCGCACTGCCAGCCGATCACCCATGTTGCGCTCGTCGAACTCACGGCCGCGCGGGTCTAACGCCGCGACACCCTTCTTGATCAGGCGGTCGGCCAATGGCACATCGCTGCAGATCACCAGCTCCCCGGGTGCGGCGTGTTCGACCAGGTAATCATCAGCGGCGTCCATGCCGCTCGGCACGACGATCAGCCGCACCACGGCGAACGCTGGCTTGGCCACGGCCTGGCCGGCCACCATGATGACCTCGAGCTTGCGCTTGAGGGCGAATTTGACGATCAGGTCCTTGGCTGCCTTGGGGCAGGCGTCGGCGTCGATCCATATGCGCATGTAGCAATTCTCTCTTCAGAGCTGTACCGGCCTCTTCGCGGGCAAGCCCGCTCCTACAGGTTCGCGCCGCCTCAAAGCTTGCGCTGTACCTGTAGGAGCGGGCTTGCCCGCGAAGAGGCCAGCAGCATCAATACCTAAACCGCAGCCCGGCGCTTCTCGGCCAGGCGACTGCGCCCATAAAGCACCACAATCGCCAGCAACGCCAGCGCCTGTGCCGCCAGCGAGTACGCATCGGCATGAACCCCCAGCCAATCGAACTCGAAGAACGCCACCGGCCGCGTACCCAGCACGCCTGCCTCTTGCAACGCCTTCACGCCGTGCCCGGCAAACACCACCGACAGCGCACACAGCAGCCCGGCGTTGATGCTGAAGAACAGCGACAGCGGCAGTTTGGCCGAACCGCGCAGGATCACCCAGGCCAGGCCAACCAGCAGCACCAGCGCCGTTGCGCCACCGGCCAGTACAGCTTGGTGCCCTGCAGGCCCAGCCTGCAGCCACAGGGTTTCGTAAAACAGGATCACTTCGAACAGCTCGCGGTACACCGAGAAAAACGCCAGCACGGCAAAGCCGAAACGCCCGCCGCCGCTGACCAGGCTGCTCTTGATGTAGTCCTGCCAAGCCGCGGCATGGCGGCGGTCGTGCATCCACACGCCAAGCCACAGCACCATCACCGCCGCGAACAGCGCGGTGCACCCTTCGAGCAGTTCACGCTGGGCGCCGCCGACGTTGATCACATAAGCTGCCAAGGCCCAGGTTGCAAAACCGGCGATCAGCGCCAGGCCCCAGCCGATATTGACGCTGCGCACTGCCGACTGCTGGCCAGTGTTGCGCAGGAAGGCCAGGATCGCAGCCAGCACCAGAATGGCTTCAAGGCCCTCACGCAGCAGAATCAGCAGGCCGGAAATGTAGCTCAGCGACCAACTCAGGCCATCACTGCCCAGCAACCTGGACGCTTGATCGAGCTTGGCCTTGGCCTCAGCCAGCCGCTGTTCTGCCTGGGCCACCGGCAGGCCGTCCTGCAGCGCCTGCCGGTAGGCCATCAGGGTTTTTTCGGTGTCCTTTCGCGCCTGGGTGTCGATGTTGTCCAGCGAGCTTTCCACCAGTTCGAAGCCCTCCAGGTAGGCCGCTACCGACAGGTCGTAGGCCTGATCGTGATCGCCTGCGCGGTAGGCTGCCAGGCTCTTGTCCAGGGTACTGGCGGTATATTCGAGCAACTGCGCCGGGCCACGCTTGACCTGCGGCGGCTGGGCACGCTGGGCGCGGAAAGCTTCCACGAACGCGGCGCCTTCGTTAGCGGCCACTTCCGCCGGGGTCTGGCGGGCCAGGTCGGCCAGGTTCCAGGTCTTGTCACCCTTGGCAGCCTGCGGGTCGGCGGTGAAGCTGGCGATATAGGCGGCGACGTCCCAGCGCTGGCGGTCATCGAGTTGGTCGGCGAAGGACGGCATTTCGGTGCCGTCGATGCCAAGCGCCAGGGTGTTGTAGAGGTCGAACAGGCTCAACTGGTCTAGGCGTGCGACATCACGCAAGTTCGCCGGTGCCGGCTCCAGGCCGACGCCAGCCGGGCCGTCGCCTGCGCCAGTGTCACCGTGGCAGATCGAGCAGTTCTGTGCGTACAGCGACGCGCCCCGGGCCGGATCAGGTGTAATCACCGGCGCCTGGCTGACCTCGTAGGCCACCGCCAGGCGAGCCCCTAGCTGACGGGCCTGCTTGGCGACTGCTGTGCCCTCCTGACGTTGCTCGATGGCCTGGCGCAGGGCTTGCACCCCTTGCTCCAGTGCAGCTTGCTCGGCATTTTCCGGCAGGCCTTTGACCAAGTCGGCCAGTACGGCGCTGAATTCCTGTTGCTCGCGGTACTCCCCGCTATCGATCACTTTGCCCTCGCGCACGGTCGGCGGGTAGTCGGCGCCGATGTAGTCCAGCAGGTGCAAGGCCTTGGTGGCCTCGGCGGGGGCTTCGGCGTGGGCCAAGCTGCTGCACAGCGCCAGCACCGGGCCTAGCAGTAATGCTGGAAGCCAGGCGAGCAGACGGGAACGGGTTTTCATGGCCAGTCTCGAAGGGAATGCGAAAGAGAACATTGTTCACTTCCACTCTTCTTACCTCAAGGTTTGTGGGCGGATTTCATGAAAAATCTTGCTACAAAACAGCTTGGGTCTGCTTCGCAGCCCATCGCCGGCAAGCCGGCTCCCACACGTACAGCGCACCACTTGAGCTCGCCGCTGTAACTGCGGACGCCGGTTGCCGGCCATAGGGCCTCGGAGCGGCCCCATAGACAAGCTCACTGAAGAGCCTTGCTCATCCCCCGCTCCAGATCATCAATCAATGCCTTGGCCATCTCACTGAGAATCCGCGCTGCACTGCCAGCGACACGATCGTTTTCCATCTCAGCTTCGGTGGTGAGGTGACGGATGCAGCCGAGTAGCACCGAGAGTTGCGAGAAAGCATGGTCGAACGGCACATCAGGTTTCAGGCTGAACAGGTCGAAGGTTTCAATGCCTGCCGTCGAGGCATCGCTTGGGCGCTTGCTCACGGTCTGGCTCCTTGAGCACCTACATGCTCGTTCAACGCATTGATCATCCGGCATAGCAGGCGGATGTTCATGCCCATGGCGTCCCGCTGCGGCCCTTGCGGGCTGTCGAGCAGGACGCTGGTGGTCTGCTGCACGGCCTGGGTCAGTGCATGGATTAGCGCACTGCACTCTCTGGCGGTGGGTGGGTCCGGGAGCGAGATGGTGGGTGGATCGAGCAGAAGCAGAACGGATGGGGGCGGATCGGGAACGAGTTTTTTCATGGCCGAACTCCTGTACATGGAAGAATTCTGCCCTCCGCCTTGTCTCACGAATTTGGGTGGCAGTCGTTACACGGGGTGAGACCCGGGGTACAGGAGACCCGGCCAGACCAAAGTCTGCCCGTGCACGACCGCCATAAGCGATGCATCCTGTACCAGCCGGGTGTCTCACGCCCGATCGCCTTGCAAGGCGACCTGAGGACGTTATTCCCGGAGCACATTCCAGCCAAGTCAGCGCCGTCCGACAGCGATCGTAGGATAATTCCATAGGGATTCAGAACCGAAGCATTTGGTTTCAGGTTCGGAAATGTCTTACAGCTCTAGAACTTAAGCGAGGGCTCTGCCCTCGATCGCCGGCAAGCCAGCTCCCACCGGTTCGGCGCAGGGCTCAGGCTTGTTGCGATACCTGGACTGCCCCAATGAGTGGGCTGCCCCCAAAAGTTGGCCAGTTCCAAGCTGCAGCCTGAGAGCACCGCTGAACCTGTGGGAGCCGGCTTGCCGGCGATTGGGCCTCAAGGGTTGGCGGTATCTTTCCAGCCACCACCCAGCGCCAGGAACACCCCAATCTGCCCCATCGCCACCTGGCTGTTGGCCGCCGCCAACTGCGCGCGCATGTCGGTGTAAGTGCGGGTCGCCTGCAGGTCTGCCAGGAACGACTCACGCCCTGCCTGGTAATAGCGATGCGTTTGATCCGCCGCTTCCTTGGCCGATTTTTCCGCCTCGGCCAGCGCGTCGCGTCGGTCCAGCAAAGCGCTGTATTGCGCAAGTCGCGTCTGGGTTTCGCGAATGGCGTTCAGCACCACCCCATCAAAATGCGCCAGCGCGGCCTGGGTAGAAGCCTCGGCCATACGGATGCGCGCACGGGTGCCGTTGGTGGGGATGCTCCAGCTGATCTGCGGGCCAAAGCCCCAGCGGTTGGTCGAAGGCTCGCCGAGGTTTTCGAGGATACCGATGGTGCCCACCTGGGCGCCGATGCTGATGTCCGGGTACAGCGCACCCGTGGCCACACCGATGGTTGCTGTAGACGCCGCTAACTGGCGCTCGGCCTGGCGCACGTCGGGGCGGCGCTTGAGCAATGCTGCGCCGTCACCGACCGGAACCAACTGGTTCAGGTGCGGAAGCTCGGCGCAATCGGCGGTGCCGGCAGGCAGTTTGTCCACCGGCTTGGCCAGCAGCGCGGCCAGGGTGTACAGGCCTGTTTCGCGCTCGGCCTTGAAACGCGGCAACTCGGCGCGCAACGATTTGAATTGGGTCTGCGAGCGGGTGACCTGGGTCTCATCGCCCCGGCCAGCATCGCGCAGGCGCTGGTTGAGCTGCACGCTCTGCTGCTGCAGGTCGAGCGACTCGCGTGCGATGTGGAATTCTTCATTGGCCGAGCACACCTGGGTGTAGGCCTTGACCACATCGGCCACCAGGGTGATGCGCGCGGTGTCGGCAGCCGCCTGCACGGCATCGGCATTGGCCTTGGCGGCCTCGGTACCGCGCTTGAAAGTACCCCACAGGTCGAATTGGTACGACGCACTGATGATTGCCTCGCCGATGTTGGCCACAGGTACCTTCTCCGGCTGCAGGAAGGCTTCACCCGACTCTTGCAGGCGTTGCGCCCCGGCTTTGATACCACCGTTGAAGCCGCCCTGCGACTCGGCCACTTCGACCTGCGCACGGGCCTTGGCGATGTTCGCCGCGGCCACGCGCAGTTCGGTGTTGGCGCTCAGCGCCTGGCGCACCAGTTCGTTCAAGCGCTGATCCTGATACAGCTGCCACCAGTCCTCGGGCACCGGCGCCGACACCACGCTATCGGCATCCTGGCGTAGCGAGCCATTGAGGTCGCTGCGCTGCACCGCGGCGTCCTTTGGCACTTCGTAGTCCGGGCCGACCATCATGCAGGCACCCAAAGACAGGCAGAAGCCAGCCAGGATCAGCTGTTTCATGGCTGCTGACCCTCGATGATCGACACCGTGGCGGTACGCCCGGCAATCATGCGGAAGTCTTGCGGTACTTCATCGAAGGCGATGCGCACCGGGATGCGCTGGGCCAGGCGTACCCAGCTGAACGCCGGGTTGACGTTGGGCAGCAGGTTGGCACCGCTGCTGCGGTCGCGGTCTTCGATACCGGCGGCAAAGCTTTGCACATGGCCACGCAGGCGGGTGTTGTCGCCCATCACGCGGATGTCCACGGCATCGCCGATGTGGATGCCGCCCAGCTTGGTCTCTTCGAAGTAACCATCGACGTGGTACGAAGCGCTGTCCACCACCGACAGCACGGGGCGGCCGGCGGTAACGAATTCGTGGTTACGCGGGGCGCGGTCGTTGAGGTAGCCGTCTACCGGGCTGCGCACCACCGAGCGGTCAAGGTTGAGCTGGGCGCTGTCGACGGCCACCTGGGCCTCGCTGACCGCCGAACGGGCGCGCGCCTCGCGGGACTGGCTTTCTTCCAGCTGCTCGGCCGCCACCAGGTTGCCCAGCTTGCGGTTGCGCTGTGCTTCGCGCGAAGCCTGGGCCAGGGTTTCCTGGCGCTCGCCGAGGGTCGCCTTGGCCTGGCGCAGCGCCAGGGTGAAGCGGTCCTGGTCGATGGTGAACAGCACATCGCCGCGTTTGATGGTCTGGTTGTCGCGCACCTCGACCTTCTGGATCAACCCGGACACATCCGGGGCGATCTGTATCACGTCGGCGCGGATATGGCCGTCGCGGGTCCAGGGGGCGAACATGTAGTACACCACCATCTGCCACACGAGCACGGCGGCGAAGGTCACTACCAGCAAGGTCAGGACCACACGGCCCAAGGTCAGCAAAGGTTTTTTCATGGCAGCATCAGGCTTCGGCAAAAGTGGTCCACCGCGCCAAGCAGCACGGCATACAAAGCAACATTGAACAGCGCCCGGTGCCAGACCAGGCGATAGAAATGCACACGCACCAACACGGCGTGCACCCCAAGGAACAGCAGGTAGGTGCCAAACATCATCACCAGCAGCGTGGGCAGGAACACCCCGCTGATATCCAGTTCACCGATCACAGGGGCGCTCCGTCCAGGCCGGGGGGCAGTTGCGGTTGTTCGGCTGGCTCGAGCATCACCTCGACACCCGGCAGCAGCGCCAGGCGCAGGCCGCTCAGGGCATGCAGCAGGTGGGTGCGGGCATCGCCGCGTTCGTACAGTTCGTCGAGGTTCAGCGCCAGGCGTGCGCGCTCCATGTTGCGCAGCAGCGCCGCAGGGGCATGCAGGCGTTCGCCGGCGCGCAGGCAGGCCGCGTAATGGCCGCCGACTTCATCGATCACTGTTTGCAGGCGCTCGCGGGCCTGGCTGCCAGCACGCGGCAGGTAGGCCAGCAGGTCGAGCAGGTTCAGGCCCACGCGCAGGTCGCGCAAGGCCACGCCGCTGTCCTGGCCGGTTTGCGACAGCCGCGGCAAGTGCTGCATCAGGCGGTCGAGCATCTGCACGCCGACCTGGCGATGTTCGGCCAGGGTGGCCGGCTCGGTCATCTCGACGATGTCGCGCCAGGCGAAGCGGGTCATGCGCTTGGCTGCCAGCTCCACACCGAACGGGCGCATTACCAGGGTCCAGATGAAGGCAAACAGCAAACCCACCGGGCCCGCGAGGTTGGCATTCAGGAAGCTGAAAAAGTCGGCGTCGTAGGCGCCCTGGATGCTGATGAAGGTCGAGGTGTTGACGATGGTCAGCAAGGTGCCCAGGTAAAAACGCGGCTGCACGGTAAGGGTGCCGACGCAGATGAACGGCACAGCGAACGCCAGCACCAGCATCGGGAAGTCGTGAAGGTTGGGCAGCACCAGGAACAGGTACAGGCTGGAGAAGATCACCGACATCAACGTCCAGAAGAAGAACCGGTAGATCTGCGGCGCCGGGTCGTCCATGGCCGCGAAGAAGCTGCACGATACCGCGGCAAGGATCACGGCGCTGGCGCCGTCGTTCCAGCCCAGGCCGATCCACAGGCCGCAGGCGACGATGATCGCCAGCACCGTGGACAACACCGAGTACAGCATCAACCCTCGGTCGAAGAACGGCGTCAGGCGGCCCAGTCGCCAGTGCCGGTACACCGCGCGCCACGGCTTGGGGTCATCCGCGCGCAAGGCATGCTGCAGGGTGCAGCAATCCTGCCAGAGGTCGGCCCATTCGCTCAGGCGGTAAAGCGCATTGGACAGCAGCAGTTCGGCGCGCTGGTCAAGGGCGGCGGCACCGGGCTGCAGGCGGTCGATCTGCTCGTGCAGGGCGGCCCAGCGTGCTACCGAGGCGCTTTCAGCAGTGCCCTTGAGCCACTCTCGGGCCGCCGCCAGCACCGGCTGCAACTGGTTGAATTGTGCAGGCGCGCGGCCTTCGAGCGCCACCAGGGCGTCATCCAGGGCGTCGATCACCGGCAACAGGTGGATCATCCGCCCACGCAGTTCGCGAGCGTTCTTCAGGGTATGCGGGCCTGCGCCCTCATGGCCGAGCTGGCCAATCATCAATTCGAGCGAGTTGAAGGTGGCAACCATGGCGCCACGCATGCCTCCTACTTTATCGGCCGCAATATCGCGGGCCAGGTAGGTATCGCTGTAGCGGATCGCCTCGGTAAACCAGCTGCCGGTGGCGCCGACCACCACAGGCGCGAGGCGGCGTGGCCAGAAAATCGCGCCGACCACCGCTGCGCAGACAATCCCTAAACAGATTTCCTGAGCCCGGGAAGAGGCCACATCGAACACCGCCAAGGGGTTGTCGACCACAGCCAGGGCGATCATCGGCAGCGTGTAGCCGGCCAGCATCAGCACGTAGTTGTTGGCCGTACGCAGGTTCAGCGACAGGTACAGCAAGGTGCCGGTCCACAAGGCGATGGCCACCGTCAGCAACAACGGCGACTGCACCAGCGGCGGCACCAGGAAGATGGCACCGCCGGCACCGAGCAGCGTGCCCACGGCTCGATACAGGGCCTTGGAGCTGGTTGGCCCGACGAAGGGGCTGGAGACGATGTAGACGGTCGCCATCGCCCAGTAAGGGCGCGGCAGCTGCATCAGCAGGGCGATGTACAGGGCGATCATCGACGCGGCAAAGGTGCGCACGCCATAGAACCAGTCGCGGGCAGGCGGTACCGAGCTGAAGAAACCGTTCATGCCACCCCGCCAGCGGTGCCCAGGCCGGCGGCCTCGAAGGCACGCAGCACCCGCAAGGCGGCTTGCAGGTCGGCCTCGTCGATGCCCTGCAGCACGTCGTGGCGCACGCGCACCAGTTCGGCTTCGATGGCTTCGGCCAGGGCGCGGCCTTCGGCGGTCAGGCTCAGGGCCTTGGCGCGGCGGTCCAGTGGGTCTTCGCTGCGGCACACCAGCCCGGCCTTGCACAACTGGTCGAGCAGGCGCACCAGCGAGGGGCTTTCCAGGCCTGCAGCCTGGGCCACGGCAACCTGGTGCACGCCATCGCCCAGGCGCACGATCATCAGCAAGGGTGCGGCGCACGCCTCGGAGATACCGTAGCTGGTCAAAGCGCTATGGCAGATACGCCGCCAGTGGCGGGCAGCAACGACCATGCCGGTGCTGACTTGCAGGCGCAAGGAATCAAGCGTCATCTAAGAGAACCAAGGATATTCATAGTTTGCTAACTATCAATATACGCCTCGCCCTCCCCCTGTCGTCAACCCGAGGCGACGGAGAGCGTGGATGAATTGTTGTTCATCTTGATGGGAGTGAGGCTGTCTGCACCGGCCCTATCGCCGGCAAGCCGGCTCCCACAGGGTAAGGCGTAACTGTGTGAGCCGGCTTGCCGGCGATAGGGGTGGCTCAGGCACAGCCAGTTCAGGGCTGGACCTGGTCTTCGAGCTTCATTGCCAACGCCAGGGTGCTGCCCATCTGCACCGCGCGGTCGCGCCAGTCCAGGTAGCGTGCGCCATCACGCCTGCTGAAATGCACCGCCAGTTCCTCGGCTGCCTGCATCACCCCGGTCGCTGCCGCGAGTTCCAGCCAGTAGAGCGCCGCCTTGGTGTCCGCCTCCACATGCAGGCCATGCAACAGCCGGTAACCCACCTCGAACCGGCACCGCGCCTCGCCCCGTTCGGCGCCACGACGAAACCACTGGTACGCCTGAATCAGGTCTACCTGCCAGCCCAGTTCGGCATCGCAGACTTCTTCCTCGAACAGATCACCGAGCGCAGCAGCGGCGTGCAGCATGCCGCGGTCAAAGGCCTGCCGGTAACATTCCGCAGCCTGCACGTAGGAGGTATCGATACCCTTGCCGAAGTAATGCTGCTGCCCCAGGTTGAACCAGGCAGCGGCATTGCCCTGCAAAGCGGCCATGCGCAGCAGATGCCCGGCGAGCACGGTGTCGGCGCGCCAGTACTTGCCATTGAGCCAGATCCAGCCGAGGTCGTTGAGCGCTGCCACATTGCCGGCCAGCGCCTGCTGCCGCAGGTCGACGTACACCGCCTGCAGGTCCGGTGCTTCGTCCAGGCGGCTGACCAGCAGCGACCGCTGGCTCGGCAGGCCCACCCCGGCGAACAGCCGCTGGCGCCTCCCGGCTGGCGTCGGCGCGGCGATGACCTGCTCTGGCAGAAGACGGGCGAGCAGCGAGTGGATATTGCTGACAGCAGACATGTTCATCCTCATTGAACGGCCCACAGCCCCGACCGCGGCTGTGATGAGGCGTGATTCTGCGCGACGTCACGTCAAAACCTGTCGCGAACGATTCGGCGCAAGGCAACCAAATGGCGGAACCTTGATCTGAGGGGGTCGTGGCTAATTGCCATGACCTGCTCATGCCGCCATCCTGATGCGGCAAGCCTAGACAAGGACGTTACCTTTTGCCGTTCGCCACCACCCGCGCCACCCTCAGCCGCCAGTGGGCACTACTGCGCCAGCTACCTAGCCGCTCGCCAGGCATTACCAGTGCCGAGCTGGTGTGGCGGCTGCGTGATGTGGGCTTCAATGTCAGCAAACGCACGGTGGAACGCGACCTCAACGAGTTGTCGCTGATATTTCCGCTGGAGCGCAATGACAAGAGCATCCCGTTTGGCTGGCATTGGTCGGCGAATGGTGCGGGGGATTTGCGGGGGAATTTCGATCTGCTGGGGTATTTGCGCGGTGACACGCTACAGCCGGCGCAAGGTGATGGGCTGGAGCTGCAGGCCTGGGTCAGTGACCCAGTGGCGAAGCAGTTGCGCGATACACCCTTGAGCGTGGACATGCAGCTGACCGCGCTGGAGCACGGCCATCGGCTGCGGGCCACGGTCGAGGATGGTTGGGGGTTGCGGTTGTGGGTGTTGAGCCAGGGGGATGGGGTGAAGGTGGAGCAGCCGGTTGGCCTGCGGGATGAAATCGCCAAGACCCTGAGCAGTGCGGCTGCCCAGTACCAGAATTAGTTGCCTGTTCCGGCCCTATCGCCGGCAAGCCGGCTCCCACAGATACCGCGCAGGGCTTGAAGCCGATACGGTTGAGGTGGGGGCCGGCTTGCCGGCGATGAGGCCATCACTGCGGATTTACCGCTGCATGCCCCAACGCCGTACCGTCAACCGCTCCAGGGTATTGAACACCAACCCCTCGACCAGCAGCCCGATCAGGATCACCACCGCCAACCCGGCAAATACCTTGTCGGTATACAGCTCGTTGCGGTTCTGGAAGATGTACCAGCCCAGCCCGCCCTTGCCGCTGCTGGCGCCGAACACCAGCTCGGCAGCGATCAGCGTGCGCCAGGCAAACGCCCAGCCGATCTTCAACCCCGACAGGATCGACGGCAGGGCCGCCGGCACCAGCACGTGCAGCACCAGGCGCAGGCCACGCAGGCCATAGTTGCGCCCGGCCATGCGCAGGGTTTCGGACACGCCCTGGAACCCTTGGTAGGTATTCAGCGCCAGCGCCCACAGCACCGAATGCACCAGCACGAAGATCAGGCTGTTGTCGCCCAGCCCGAACCACAGCAGCGCCAGCGGCAACAAGGCGATGGCCGGCAACGGGTTGAACATCGAGGTGAGGGTGCCGAGCAGGTCGCGGCCAAATTGGGTCGAGACGGCCAGGCTGGTCAGCCCGAACGCCAGCACGATGCCCAGCACATAGCCCTTGAGCAGCACCACCAGCGAAACCCCGACCTTGGCCGGCAGCTCGCCCGTGATCATGCCGTCCCAGAACGCCACGGCGGTTTGCAGGAAGCTTGGCAGCAGCAGGTCGTTGTCAGTAACCCGCGCGGCCACCTCCCAGAGGATCGCCAGCAGCACCAGAATCAGCGCCTTGCGCAGCCAGCCTTGTTGCCACAGCCGCTGTGCCAGCGGCAGTTCGCGCTCCAGCGGCACCCCGGGCAGGGGCTGCAGCTGCACTTCGTATTCCTGGCGCGCAGGTGTCGTCGTCATGCTCAAGCTCCTGTCAGTAGGCGATGCGGATATCGTTGAAACCCAGGTCAGCGGTTTGCTCCGGTGCCTCGGCTTCATCGAACAGCAGGCGATGGATGCGCCGAGCGCTGGCCTGGAAGTCACTGGCGCCGAGGCTGCCGAGGTCATACTGGTGGCTATGCACTTCGGCGCGCACCCGGCCTGGGTGGGGCGACAGCAGCAGGATGCGGTTGCCCACCACCAGCGCTTCTTCGATGGAATGGGTGACGAACAGCAGGGTAAAGCGCACTTCCTCCCACAACTGCAGAAGTTCTTCCTGCATCTTGCGCCGGGTCAGGGCGTCGAGTGCGGCGAACGGCTCGTCCATCAGCAGGATCTTCGGCTGGGTGGCCAAAGCTCGGGCGATGGCCACGCGGGCCTTCATGCCGCCCGACAGCGTGTGCGGGTAGGCGTCGGCGAAGGCGGCCAGGCCGACCTTCTCGAGGTAGTGCAGGGCGCGCTCCTCGGCCTCAGCGCGCTTGAGCTGGCCCGAGACCAGCAGCGGGAACATCACGTTCTGCTTCACCGTCTTCCACGGCGGCAGCTGGTCGAACTCCTGAAACACCACGATGCGGTCAGGCCCCGGGCCGCGCACCGGCTGGCCCTCGAGCAGAATCTGCCCTTCGCGTGGCTCGATAAAACCGGCCACGGCCTTGAGCAGGGTGGATTTGCCACAGCCCGAGGGGCCCAGCAGTACAAAACGGTCGGCACGGTCGACTTCGAAGCTGACCTGGTGGGTGGCCCGCACTACGCGCTGCGCGGTGCGGTATTCGAGGCTCAGGTTGTCCACCTTGAGCAACGCCGGTGTTGCGACACGGCTCAGGTTGCTGGCCGTGTGGCCTGGCAATGGGGCGGTCATGGTCGGTCAGCTCCCCTGCAACGGGCGTTCATCCTGGAAGAAGTAATCCTTCCACGATTCCGGCTTGTGCTTGATGGCGCCTACCCGGTACAGGAAGTCGGCCAGCTTGTAGGTGTTCTTCGGCGTGACGGTGAACTCGTACTGCGGGTTGTCGATCAGCTTGATCAGCGCGTCGCGGTCGATCTTGGCCTTGGTCACGCGAATGTAGGTGTCGGCGGCGGCCGCCTTGTCCTTCTGGGCAAAGTCTGCGGCTTCTGCCAGCGCATCGACGAAGGCCTTGTAGGTCTTGGGGTTGTCGTTACGGAATTTCTCGGTGGCGAACAACAGGGTCGGCGAGTTGGGGCCCAGCAGGTCATAGCTGTTGAGCACCACGTGCACGTCCTTGTTGGCCAGCGCCTGGTCCTGGAATGGCGGGTTGGAGAAGTGCCCGTTGAGCTCCGTGCCGCCCGCCAGCAAGGCTGCGGTGGCATCCGGGTGTGGCACGGCCAGGGTGTACTTGTCGAGGCGGTTGAATTCCTTGTCGCCCCACTGCTGGGCCGCGGCGTACTGCAGGAAGCGCGACTGCACCGAAACGCCCACGGCCGGCACGGCAATCCGGTCCTTGTTGGAGATGTCGGCGATGGTCTTCACGTTGGGGTTGCTGCTGACCAGGTAGTACGGGAAGTTGCCCAGCGAGGCCACGGCCTTGACGTTCTGCCGACCTTTGGTACGGTCCCACACGGTCAGCAGCGGGCCGACCCCGGCACCGGCGATGTCCACCGAGCCAGACAACAGCGCATCGTTGATTGCCGCGCCGCCAGACAGCTGGGCCCAGTCGACCTTGATGTCGATGCCCTGCTCCTTGCCGTGCTTCTCGATCAGGTGCTGATCCCGCACCACGTTGAGCAGCAGGTAAACGATGCCGAACTGCTCGGCGATGCGGATTTCGCCTTCGGCGTGGGCCACGGTCGGCGCCGCGAGGCTACCAACGACCAGGCTTGCGCCCAGGCCGATACTCGCCGCCAGGCGGCTGATGGATTTGCGCATGATGGTTTCCTCAGTCGTCAGAACGGGGCATCGCCCTGGATGGTGGTGCGGAACAGTTTGCGCCGCAGGTGCGCAGGGCAGCCCGTGGCCAGGTGGATCAACGAACGGTTGTCCCAGAACACAAGGTCGTGGGGCTGCCATTGGTGGCGGTAGATGTTCTGGTCGAGCACGCTCAGGGCATACAGCTGCTGCAGCACGTCGCGGCTTTCATCGTCTGGCAGGCCGACGATGCGGGTGGTGAAACCTTCGCTGACAAACAGCGCCTTGCGGCCATTCTCCGGGTGGGTGCGTACCACTGGATGGATGACTTCCTGCACCTGCGCCAGCTGTTCGGCGGTCAGGGTCGGGCGCCAGCTACCTTCAAATTTGGTCTCGGCGTAACGGGCGGTGTAGGAATGCGCGGCATTGCGGCCCTCGACCACTTTACGCAGCGCATCGGGTACCGCGTCCCAGGCTTTGTGCATGTCGGCGAACAGGGTGTCGCCGCCTTCGCTGGGCAGTTCCTGGGCGTGCAGCATGGAACCGAGGCTGGGGAGCGGCTTGTACGACAGGTCCGAATGCCAGAACTTGCCAGCATCGCCCAGGCCGACGTTCTGGCCGTTCTCGATGATGTTGGAAACGATCAGGATCTCGGGGTGGCCGGCGAGCAGGAACTGCTTGAGCACATGGATCTGCAGTTCGCCAAAGCGGCGGCTGAAGCTGATCTGTTGTTCAGGGCTGATGCGCTGGTCGCGGAACACCAGCACATGGTGGTCGAGGTGAGCGCGATGAATACGCTGGAAATCCTCGGCGTTGACTGGTTTGGCCAGGTCCAGGCCGGTGATCTCGGCGCCGACGGCACCAGAGAACGGGCGGATTTCGAAGGTTTGCGGCTGGGCGCTGTCGATGGACGACAAGGCGTTCGAGGCGGCGGACATTTTTCACTCCCACGCAGTGCGCGACTTCAGGGCGCGCAACGATCAGAAACGCACGGGGTTTTCCCGTGTGGGTTCAAGTCGTGCGGCGCATCGATTGGTCGACGGGTACGCAGTGGGGGTGACTATAAAGTCATAAGAAAAATAGTTTAAATACCGTTAACGAATAACGATATGAAGGGGCGATTGCGCTGTTTTCGTGCTGGCCAGGCCGCGCAGCGGGTTTCAGATCAACCCGCCCTCCTCTTCGTCTTCGATCAGGTTGTTCAAGCTACCGAGCGCCTTGCGCGCCGTGGAGCGGTTGAGCAGCTTGGCCTGGGCGCCAGGTGGAAGGTCGGTAATGCTGAACACGCCCTTGGCAGTGAGGACCTCGATCAGGTCCTCGAGCACCCGGATCATGTCCAGGTCGCTCTGCTTGAGCTGCTTGAGGCTGTTCTCGACCACATCGTCGGCAAACCATTCCTGGATTTCGGCACTGTCGGCCGGAATGATTTCGGTGTGTTCTGCAAAGGCTGCAGGTTCTACCCGCAGCAAACGGCCCTCGGCGTCGCGTTGCACGTAGAACATGGCGTCGTCCCTCGTCACGATGATTCCTTGTTGGTAGACAGCAGCATAGGCAAAGTTCACCAGGCGTGACAGCCCGGCGCGTGAGTATGCGCTGCGCGAGGGTAGGAGAAAAGACCGCCCCGCGGTGGCCTGCTACGGCCACCGCGGGTAGGGGTCAGTTGTTGTCGACCTTGATGGTTGGGTCGGCACCGCTGATCAACGAGTTGATCGTGGTGTTCGACCAGTTGACCCCTTCCAGCTTGATCGAAACGTCGGCATTGGCCAGGCCACCGGCGGCATTGAGCTTGCCTTCAGTGCTCACCTGCAAGGTCGAGGAGCCATCGACGGTGGTGATCTTCAGGAAGTTGTCGATGGTGCTGGCCTTCTCGCCCTGCAGCAGGTCGCGCAGGTCGAGGCGGTCACCCTCGCTGACTTTGAAGTCCTTGATCACGTCATTGCCGATGTCGCCGGCCTTCCACACAAAGGTATCGGCACCGCTGCCGCCGATCAGGATGTCATTGCCCTGGCCGCCAATCAGCGTGTCGTTGCCACTGCCGCCCAGCAGGATGTCATTGCCTTTGCCGCCGTCGAGGGTGTCGTTGCCACCCTGGCCGAAGATGATGTCATTGCCTGCACCCCCCATCAGCGCGTCGGCGCCGTCGTTGCTGCCCGAAACATCGAACTCGGTGTAGTGCTCGCTGATGTACTTGTGCATCGCGCGGGCATCCACATCACCGGCCTCCACGCCCAGCTTGTTGGCGACGTAGCCCTGGATCGCCTCGACACCCGTGCCGGCCACCGATGGGAAGGTCAGCAGGTCGCCAAAGATGATGTCGTTGCCGTCACCACCGTTGACCGTGTCGTCACCCGGCTTGGTGACCTCGGTATGGCCGAGAATCGCGTCTGCCAGCTTGCTTGGGTCGATGTTGGTCTGCGGCTTGCCATCGGAGTCGAACGGCTTCAGGTCGCTGGTGTTGACGTCGTTGTTGAGGCCGATGGCCTCGACGTTGGACAGGCCCGACAACAGTTTGAAGCTGTCGACCGAGTTGTTGTAGGTCGCGTTGTTGGTGCTGCTGCCGGTGCCCGCCAGCGATGACAGCTCGTAGGTGCCATCGCCCTGGGCATGGATGGAGTACGAACTGTAGTTGTACCAGCTGTTTCCGTACTTGTACTGGACCGCCATGGAGCCATCGGCGTCGATGTTCACCCGGGTACTGCTGTCCACACTGCCACGGTAGACCACATCGCCCATCTTGTAGTTGATCGACGACAGGTAGGTATCCAGCGTGACGTTGCTGTAGCCCAGTTTCGGGTTGGTCTGCTCGCCAGTCTGGTAGTAGGTCGGCTGGCCGTCGGTAATGAAGTACGTCTGGTTACCGCCCGTGCTGCCAGCATCCTTGAGGCTCTGGAACCAGTTTGCGGTGGTCTTGAAGGCATCTTCGTAGTTGGTGCCGCCATTGGACTTCAGGCCGTTCAGCGCATTGAGCAGCGTCTGCAGGCCGGCGTCGTTGAGGGTCACCGATACGCTGCTCTTTACCTGGGTCGCGAAGTCGACCAGCAGGATGTTCACCGTACCCGACTGCGAGCCCTTGACGCTCGCCGCCAGGGTCTTGAACACCGACTCCAGCGAAGACTTCGCCGCACTCACGCCCGACGAGCCCATGCTGCCAGAGGTGTCGACAATGAAGGCGATGTTGTAATCCTGCCCCGGCACCACATGCAGACCGCTGACATCGGCAACGACAATATCGTTGCCATCGGTGCCCGCGACCGTGTCGTTGTCAGACGACAGGTTGCTGGTGGTGTAGCTCTGCGGGTAGACCGTGACCTTGATGCTGCCTTCGTTGGTCGCGGTGCTGCCGCCAACGCTCTCGGTGGAGGTGGAGGTGACCTTCACGTCGAACTGGCCGGCGTAGTAGGCCGGCGGCTTGATGGTCAGGCTGCCCAGGTTCCAGCCAGTGACATCCACCGCGCTGGAGCCGACGGTGAAGGTATGGCCTGCGTTGTCAGCCAGCACCGAGCCTGCCGGGATGCCACTGAGCTTGACGCTCAGGCTCTCCGAGCCGTCCGTGTCGGTCAGTGCGGTGCTGATGCTCACCAGCTTGACCGGTGCGCCGTTCTCGCCACCTTCGTTGAGCTTGTAGCCGTCGTAGTAACCCTGGCCATTGCTGCCGTGCAGGTCGGACACCGTCACCCCGGCGCCGGCCAGCGCAGAGAGGTTCGGGTACATCGGGATGTTGGCGCTGTTCAGGTCGGTGACCGCACCGTTGCCCACTTTGATGTTGACATCGAGGCTGCCAGGGCCGGCCTGGTTGGCGTTGTAGATCTCCAGCGTGTAGTAGCCGCTGGTGGTCGGCGTGAAGCTGCCCGAGATGCTGCCGCTTGCCGAGCCCCAGGTCGCGCCGGCGACGTTCTTGCCGCCGATGACGATCTGCAGGCTGTCGTCGGCGGTGCCGCTGAAGGTGTAGGTCTTGCCGGCTTCCAGGTAGATCAGGCCGGACGTCTTCGAGCCCGTGCCCGGGGTGACGGTGGCCGAGGTGTCGACCGTGGTCACCTGCTCGCTCTTGCTGGCGCTGCCGGAGTTGGCGAACACATTCTTCAGGGCATCGCCAGTGATGCCGTTGCCGTTCGTGCCCAGGCCGTTGAGGCTGGTCCAGGTTTCCTTGGTCAGGCCGAGCGAGTTGACGTTGTTGTTGCCAATGCTCAGGTCCGGCTTGTCGGCGACCGGCGTGATGTCGACCTTCAGCGTGGCTTCGCTGCCTGCATCCTTGCCGTCGGTAGGCTTGTACTTGATCTGCGCATAGTCAGCCTGCTTGTTGCCCACGCCGTTGCCGCCATAGCCGTCCACACCGGACTGGTTGGCCACCGGCACGAACTTGAGCTTGCCTGCGGTAATGTCGGCTTGGCTGATGGTCTCGCCGGCTTTCACATCGACCCAGCTGGTGCCGTTGAACAGCTTCAGGGTGCCAGCGTCCGGCAGCTTGGTGATGGTGACGCCCAGGCTGCTGATCGGCGAGTCGACGTCGCTGACGTTGAAATCATTCCAACCCAGCACCAGGTCGGTGTCCTCCGTACCGGTGACGGCACCACCCGTGGTGGTTGGCGCGTCGTTGACGGCGATGACATTGACCGTGGTGGTCGCGGTGTTCGAGGTGTTGACGCCATCAGTCACCGTGACCGTGATGACCCGCGGCGTGGTGCTCGGGTCTTCACTGGTGTTGATGAAGGTGATGTTCTTGATCGCCTGGATGTAGTCGGCCAGCGAAGCGGTGCCGCTCAGGGTCAGCACCACTTTACCGTCGGTGCTGTTGGCGTTGATCGAGATGCCGTTGACGCTGTTGCCCAGGTTAAGGGCATCGCCTGGCTGACGGTTGGTCAGGGTCACGGTCGCGCCGGTCAGCATCGAGCTGTCGAAGTCGGTGATCGAGACATCGATATCGCCGATCGACACGCCGCTGCCTGGCTGGTTTTCGGTGAAGGTGGTCTGGTAGTCGGCGCCGGTCTTGCCGCTCGAGTCGTTGGCGTCCAGGTCCAGCACCGGGGCCGGCTCGAAGATCTGCGTGGTAACGCTGCCAGCGCTGCCACTGATTGCCAGGTTCTCGAAGTTGCCGCCGGTGGCGGAATCGATCTTGACAGTGAACTGCTCGGTGCCCTCGGTGACGTTGTCCTTGATCGTCGGGATGGTGAAGTTGGCCGAGTTGCTACCGGCCTTGATCGTGACGGTGGCAACGCCCGTGAAGTCGACGCCATTGGTGGCGGTGCCGGTATAGGTCAGCTTCACCGTTACATCGGTTTGTGCATTGTTGCTCAGGGTCACGGTATAGCTGGCGTTACCGCCTTCGGCTACGGCCGTGGTGCCACCGATGCTCAGGGTGGTGGTCTGGATGGTGTCGGTCACCGTCGTGACGGCAGCCGAGTTGCTGACAGCGAGGTTTTCAAAGTTGCCGCCGGTAGTACCGGTGATCTTCGCCGACACATCACCGGCATCGATGTATACATCGTCCGCCGGTGCGGCGACGATCACCGAGCCCGACGTCTTGCCTGCGGCAATGTTGATGGTCTGGCCATTGCTCAAGGTCACGGTCATCGCCGTACCCGCCGGGTTGCTCAACGTGGCGGTATAGGTGATCTGGCCACCCTCGGCGACTGTCGGCGTGGCGCTGAGCGTCAAGTTGGTCGTGTCGATGGTGTCGGTGACCTTGGTGACAGCGTAAGCGCCGTCAACTGCCAGCAATTCGAAATCGCCGCCAGTGCTGCCGTCGATCTTGACCTGAACCGACCCTGCATCGATGTAGGGATCATCGCCAGGTGCGTTCAAGGTGATGCTGCCTTCAGTCTGGCCTTTGGCAATGGAGATGGTCTCGCCATTGCTCAACTTGATGGTCATGTCCGACCCGGCCTTGTTGGACAAGGTAGCGGTATAGGTGATCTTGCCGCCTTCGGCGACCGTCGACGTGGCGCTGAGGACCAGGCTTGTGGCGTCTTTGGTGCCCGCTACATCCGTTACGGTGGTTGACGGGGTGCCGGTGGTGACAAGCTTCTCGTAGTTGCCGCCATCGACCTTGGTGATGCTGTTGGTCAGCGGGGCGTTGGTGTTGTAGACGTTGTTCGGCGCGGTGAAGTTGACCGAACCGGACGACTCGCCGACGCCGATGGTGATGCTCTGGCCGTTGGCCAGCGTTACCACCAGCGGGCTGCCGGTGACTGGGGCACTGACGGAAGCGGTGTAGGTGACCACGCCGCCTTCCACGACCGAAGCATTGGCAGTGAGGGTCACTGTCGACGTATCGATCGTGTCGCTGACGTTGGTCACGGCTTCGGCCGGGTTGACCGCCAGCTTCTCGAAGTCACCGCCGGTGGTGCCTGTAATGGTGGCTTTGACCTGGCCGGCATCTTTGTAGACGTCATCAGCCGGCGCCGCGACCGTTACCTGGCCAGAGGACTGGCCGGCAGCGATGTTGATGGTCGCGCCGTTGCTCAGGGTCACGGTCATTGCCGTACCCGCCGGATTGCTCAAGGTGGCGGTGTAGACAATCTGACCGCCCTCGGCAACATCGCCGGTGGCGCTCAGCACCAGATTGGTGGTGGCTTGGGTCGCTGGGCTGTCGGTGACGCTGGTTGTGGTGTTGCCAACAGAAACCAGCTTCTCGTAGTTGCCGCCATCGACCTTGGTGATGCTGTTGGTCAGCGGGGCATTGGTGTTGTAGACGTTGTTCGGCGCGACGAAATTGACCGAGCCGGAGGACTCACCCACGCCAATGGTGATGCTCTGGCCGTTGGCCAGGGTGACCACCAGCGGGCTGCCGGTGACCGGCGCGCTGACGGAAGCGGTGTAGGTGACCACGCCACCTTCCACGACCGAAGCATTGGCGGTCAACGTGACCGTGCTGGTGTCGATGGTGTCACTGACGTTGGTCACAGCTTCGGCTGGATTGACCGCCAGCTTCTCGAAGTCGCCGCCGGTGGTGCCGGTGATGGTGGCTTTGACTTGACCAGCATCCTTGTAAACGTCATCGGCTGGCGCCGCGACCGTTACCTGGCCACTCGTTTGACCGGCGGCGATGTTGATGGTCGCGCCGTTGCTCAAGGTCACAGTCATTGCCGTGCCCGCTGGGTTGCTCAGCGTGGCGGTATAGACGATCTGCCCGCCCTCGGCGACATCGCCGGTGGCGCTCAGCACCAGATTGGTGGTGGCTTGAGTGGCCGGGCTGTCGGTGACGTTGGTTGTGGTGTTGCCAACAGAAACCAGCTTCTCGTAGTTGCCGCCATCGACCTTGGTAATGCTGTTGGTCAGCGGGGCATTGGTGTTGTAGACGTTGTTCGGCGCGGTGAAGTTGACCGAACCAGACGATTCACCGACGCCGATGGTGATGCTCTGGCCGTTGGCCAGCGTGACCACCAGCGGGCTGCCGGTGACTGGTGCGCTGACGGAAGCGGTGTAGGTGACCACGCCACCTTCCACTACCGAAGCATTGGCGGTCAACGTGACCGTGCTGGTGTCGATGGTGTCACTGACATTGGTCACAGCTTCGGCCGGGTTGACCGCCAGCTTCTCGAAGTCACCGCCGGTGGTGCCAGTGATGGTGGCTTTGACTTGACCAGCATCCTTGTAAACGTCATCGGCTGGCGCCGCGACCGTTACCTGGCCACTCGTTTGACCGGCGGCGATGTTGATGGTCGCACCGTTGCTCAGGGTCACAGTCATTGCCGTGCCGGCTGGGTTGCTCAGCGTGGCGGTGTAGACGATCTGGCCGCCTTCGGCGACATCGCCGGTGGCGCTCAGCACCAGATTGGTGGTGGCTTGAGTGGCCGGGCTGTCGGTGACGCTGGTTGTGGTGTTGCCAACAGAAACCAGCTTCTCGTAGTTGCCGCCATCGACCTTGGTAATGCTGTTGGTCAGCGGGGCATTGGTGTTGTAGACGTTGTTCGGCGCGGTGAAGTTGACCGAGCCGGACGACTCGCCGACGCCGATGGTAATGCTCTGGCCATTAGCCAGGGTCACGACCAGCGGGCTGCCGGTGACCGGCGCGCTGACGGAAGCGGTGTAGGTGACCACGCCACCTTCAACGACTGAAGCATTGGCAGTGAGGGTCACTGTCGACGTGTCGATGGTGTCGCTGACATTGGTGACGGCTGCGGCTGGGTTAACGGCCAGCTTCTCGAAGTCACCGCCGGTGGTGCCAGTAATGGTGGCCTTGACCTGGCCGGCATCTTTGTAGACGTCATCGGCTGGCGCCGCGACCGTTACCTGGCCACTCGTTTGACCGGCGGCGATGTTGATGGTCGCGCCGTTGCTCAGGGTCACGGTCATTGCCGTACCCGCCGGATTGCTCAAGGTGGCGGTGTAGACGATCTGGCCGCCTTCGGCGACATCGCCAGTGGCGCTCAGCACCAGGTTGGTGGTGGCTTGGGTCGCTGGGCTGTCGGTGACGCTGGTTGTGGTGTTGCCAACAGAAACCAGCTTCTCGTAGTTGCCGCCATCGACCTTGGTGATGCTGTTGGTCAGCGGGGCGTTGGTGTTGTAGACGTTGTTCGGTGCAACGAAGTTGACCGAGCCGGACGACTCGCCGACGCCGATGGTGATGCTCTGACCGTTGGCCAGCGTGACCACCAGCGGGCTGCCGGTGACTGGGGCACTGACGGAGGCGGTGTAGGTGACCACGCCACCTTCCACGACCGAAGCATTGGCAGTGAGGGTTACTGTCGACGTGTCGATAGTGTCGCTGACATTGGTGACGGCTGCGGCTGGGTTAACGGCCAGCTTCTCGAAGTCACCGCCGGTGGTGCCAGTAATGGTGGCCTTGACTTGACCGGCGTCTTTGTAAACGTCATCGGCTGGCGCCGCGACCGTTACCTGACCACTCGTTTGACCGGCGGCGATGTTGATGGTCGCGCCGTTGCTCAAGGTCACGGTCATTGCCGTGCCGGCTGGGTTGCTCAGGGTGGCGGTGTAGACGATCTGGCCGCCTTCAGCGACATCGCCAGTGGCGCTCAGCACCAGGTCAGTGGTGGCCTGGGTGGCCGGGCTGTCGGTGACCGTGGTGGTAGGCGTGCCCGCAGTTTCGAGCTGCTCGTAATTGCCGCCTTCGACCTTGCTGATGCTGTTGGTCAGCGGGGCATTGGTGTTGTAGACGTTGTTCGGCGCGGTGAAGTTGACCGAGCCGGAGGACTCGCCGACACCGATGGTGATGCTCTGGCCATTAGCCAGGGTTACCACCAGCGGGCTGCCGGTGACCGGGGCGCTGACGGAAGCGGTGTACACCACGGTACCGCCCTCGACCACGCTTGGAGTGGCGGTCAGGGTGACGGTCGACGTGTCGATGGTGTCACTGACGTTGGTGACAGCTTCAGCCGGGTTGACCGCGAGCTTCTCGAAGTCGCCACCGGTGGTGCCGGTGACACTTACTTTGACCTGGCCGGCATCTTTGTAGACGTCATCGGCTGGCGCCGCGACGGTCACCTGGCCAGTGGTCTGGCCGGCAGCGATAGCGATGGTCGCGCCGTTGCTCAGGGTCACGGTCATTGCCGTGCCGGCTGGGTTGCTCAGCGTGGCGGTATAGACGATCTGACCGCCTTCAGCGACATCGCCGGTAGCGCTCAGCACCAGGTTGGTGGTGGCCTGGGTGTCCGGGCTGTCGGTGACCGTAGTGGTCGGGTTACCTGCGGTTTCAAGCTTCTCGTAGTTACCACCCGACACTTCACTGATGCTGTTGGTCAGCGGAGCATTGGTGTTGTAGACGTTGTTTGGCGCGGTGAAGTTGACCGAACCGGACGACTCACCGACGCCAATGGTGATGCTCTGGCCGTTGGCCAGGGTCACGACCAGTGGCGAACCGGTCACCGGCGCCGACACCGAAGCGGTGTACACCACGGTACCGCCCTCGACCACGCTTGGAGTGGCGGTCAGGGTGACGGTCGACGTGTCGATGGTGTCGCTGACATTGGTCACGGCTTCGGCCGGGTTGACCGCCAGCTTCTCGAAGTCGCCGCCGGTAGTGCCGGTGACACTTACTTTGACCTGACCGGCGTCTTTGTAGACGTCATCGGCCGGTGCGGCGACCGTTACCTGGCCTGCGGTCTGGCCGGCCGCGATGTTGATGGTCGAGCCGTTGCTCAGGGTCACGGTCATCGCCGTACCGGCTGGGTTGCTCAGCGTGGCGGTGTAGACGATCTGCCCGCCTTCGGCGACATCGCCGGTGGCGCTCAGCACCAGGTCAGTGGTGGCCTGGGTGTCCGGGCTATCGGTGACGGTGGTGGTCGGGTTACCTGCGGTTTCGAGCTGCTCGTAATTGCCGCCTTCGACCTTGCTGATGCTGTTGGTCAGCGGAGCGTTGGTGTTGTAAACGTTGTTCGGCGCGGTGAAGTTGACCGAGCCGGACGACTCGCCGACGCCGATGGTGATGCTCTGGCCGTTGGCCAGGGTGACTACCAGCGGGCTGCCGGTGACCGGTGCGCTGACGGAAGCGGTGTAGGTGACCACGCCACCTTCAACGACCGAAGCATTGGCGGTCAACGTGACCGTGCTGGTATCGATGGTATCGCTGACGTTGGTCACAGCTTCGGCTGGATTAACCGCCAGATTCTCGAAGTCACCGCCAGTGGTGCCAGTAATGGTGGCTTTGACTTGACCGGCGTCTTTGTAAACGTCATCGGCCGGTGCGGCGACCGTCACCTGGCCAGTGGTCTGGCCGGCGGCGATGTTGATGGTCGAACCGTTGCTCAGGGTCACGGTCATCGCCGTACCCGCTGGGTTGCTCAGCGTGGCGGTGTAGACGATCTGCCCGCCTTCGGCGACATCGCCGGTAGCGCTCAGCACCAGGTTGGTGGTGGCCTGGGTGTCCGGGCTGTCGGTGACGGTAGTGGTCGGGTTGCCCGCAGTTTCGAGCTGCTCGTAGTTGCCGCCATCGACCTTGGTGATGCTGTTGGTCAGCGGGGCGTTGGTGTTGTAGACGTTGTTCGGTGCGGTGAAGTTGACCGAACCGGACGACTCGCCGACGCCGATGGTGATGCTCTGGCCGTTGGCCAGGGTTACCACCAGCGGGCTGCCGGTGACCGGGGCGCTGACGGAAGCGGTGTACACCACGGTACCGCCCTCGACCACGCTTGGAGTGGCGGTCAGGGTCACGGTCGACGTGTCGATGGTATCGCTCACGTTGGTGACGGCTTCAGCCGGGTTGACCGCGAGCTTCTCGAAGTCACCGCCAGTGGTGCCGGTGACACTCACTTTGACCTGGCCGGCGTCTTTGTAGACGTCATCCGCCGGTGCGGCGACCGTTACCTGGCCTGCGGTCTGGCCGGCCGCGATGTTGATGGTCGCGCCGTTGCTCAAGGTCACGGTCATTGCCGTGCCGGCTGGGTTGCTCAGGGTCGCGGTGTAGACGATCTGCCCGCCTTCAGCGACATCGCCGGTGGCACTCAGCACCAGGTTGGTGGTGGCCTGGGTGTCAGGACCGTCGGTCACGCTAGTAGTCGGATTACCTGCAGTGTCGAGCTGCTCGTAGTTACCGCCTTCAACCTTGCTGATGCTGTTGGTCAGCGGAGTGTTGGTGTTGTAGACGTTGTTCGGCGCGGTGAAGTTGACCGAACCGGACGACTCACCGACACCGATGGTGATGCTCTGACCGTTGGCCAGCGTGACCACCAGCGGGCTGCCGGTGACCGGGGCCGACACCGAAGCGGTGTACACCACGG